>JAICZB010000200.1 GCA_025933895.1 Thermoleophilia bacterium | reverse complement strand
CTCCGAGGAGACGGATCTCTCGCGCCGCCTGCGCCGCGCCGGCTGGCGGACGCAGTACTTCCCGCACGTCACGGTCGTCCACCACGAGTCGCAGTTCAGCGTCGGGATCCCCGAGCGGCGCATCAACGAGATGTGGCGCGGCCGTCACCGGTACTGGCTGAAGCACCATTCCGCGGCCGGCGCCCGCGTCGCGGCGCTCTCCACCGGCGCGCAGTACGCGGCGCGGGCGCTTCTCAAGGCGCGCGACCGCGACTTCGCCGGGCGGATGCGGCTGCACGCGCGCGACGCGCTCCGGGTTCGCGGGCCGGGCCTTCGCGAGCTCGCCGAGGACTGGAATCGGGAGCATCCGGCCTAGCGCACCAACGTGTGTTCGGGCACACTTCCGCAACAGAAGCCACGACGCTCGGGGGGAAGCCGTGACGACGGTACGGCGAACGAGGTCCAGCAGATCCGACGCGCTCCGGGCGTCCCGCGCGCACCGGCCGCCGCATTCCGTGGGCGGCACCTGGCGCAGCCGCGTGCGGCATCGGCCGGTCCCGGGCGGAGGGGGCGGCGGAGGACGGCCCGCGGAGTCGGCGCCGCTCGTCCTCCTCGTCGACGACGAGCAGGCGATTCGCACGATCTGCCGGGTCAACCTCGAGGGCGACGGGCTCGCGGTGAGCGAGGCGTCCGACGGCGGCGAGGCGCTCGCGGAGGTCAGGCGGAAGCGGCCTTCGCTCGTCCTCCTCGACGTGATGATGCCGTCCGTCGACGGCTGGACCGTCGCCGAGGAGCTGGCCGGGGACAACGAGACGCGGGACATCCCGGTCGTCTTCCTGTCGGCGCGTGCGGCGGACGAGGACCGCCTGCGCGCCCAGGAGCTCGGTGCGGTCGGCTACGTCGTCAAGCCGTTCGACCCGGTCGAGCTCTCCGGAGTCGTGCGAGAGGTGCTCGAGCGTGTCGGCAGGGGAGAGGGCGAGCAACTCAATCGCGAGCTCTCGGAGTCCGAGTGATCGCGGAGGCAGCGCCGCAGGGGCACGCGCGGGCGGCCCGGTGGCCGCGTTTCACGTTGCGCTACGTCGGGGCCGCAGTCGTCGCGCTCGGCGCGCCGGGCCTCGTCACGCTGCTCGCCTTCACGAGTGTCCGCTCCGTCGTCCCCGGGCTTCTCTACACCGTCGCGATCATCCTCGCCACCGTCGCCGGCGGCCGGATCGGTGGCCTCACCGCGGTGGCCGCCTCCGCCTATCCGTTCTTCCACTTCTTCGCCTCTCGCTACGACCGCAACCAGCTCAACGGCGAGGGGGCGACCACGCTTGCGGTCTTCATCCTCGCGGCCGTGTTCGGGAGCGAGGTGCTGCGGCGCGAGCGCACCGCCCGCGAGCGCGCCGAGCGCGCGGTACGCGAGAGCGAGAGTGCGCTCGACGCGGCAACGAGGCTGCAGCACGTCGCGGACGCGCTCGCCGCCGCTCGCACACCGCAGGAGGTCCTCGACGCGGTCCTCACCGAGGGAGTCCGCGTCGCCGAGGCGCGCGGTGGACTGATCGCGACGTTGAGCGACGACGGCGAGTGGCTCGAGGTGATCGCGTCGCGCGGCTACGACCTGAAGTGGATCGATCCGTTCCGGCGCTTCCCGCTTGCCGGCGACTTCCCGCTCTCGGAGGCGGTTCGGACCGGCGAGGGCGTCTTCCTGCGGTCGGAGGCCGAGCGGGACGAGCGCTATCCGGAGCTGGTCGGCCGCTCGCAGCCGGGGCACGGCCTGGTCTGCGTGCCGCTCGTCGGCGAGCGCGGGACGATCGGCGGCCTCGTCTTCTCCTTCCCGACCGACCAGGACTTCCCGCCCGACCGCCGCGCGCTCAAGATCGCGCTCGGACGGCAGGCGGCCCTCGCTCTCGAACGCGCACGATTCTCCGCGGCCGAGCGCGCGCTCAGGGAGCGGCTCTCCTTCCTCGCCGAGGCGACGGCGCTGCTGACCTCCTCGCTCGAGCTCGAGCGGACGCTCGCGCGTCTCACCGAGCTCGCGGTGCCTCAACTCGCCGATTGGTGCGCGATCTCCATGCTCGTCGAGGAGACCGGCGAGATCGAGCAGCTCGTCGTTGCGCACCAGGATCCCGAGCGCAAGCGGTGGGCGGAAGAGATGCGCGAACGCTCGCGCACGATCCACGTCGACGACGAGTTCGACCTCACTGCACAGGTGATCCGCACGGCCGAGCCGGTCTTCCTCCGGGAGGTGCCGCAGGAGCTTTTGGACGAGGCGGCGAAGCGGGACCCGAACGCCGCCGAGGCGCTCCGCGAGATCTCGATCCGGAGCGCGATCACCCTGCCGCTTCGCGCCGGCAAACGGACCTTCGGTGCGCTCACGCTCGTCGCGGAGTCCAGGGAGCTCGAGGACTCGGACTTCGAGCTCGCTCAGGAGCTCGGGGCGCGGGCCGCGATCGCGGTCGAGAACGCGCGCCTCTACCGGGAGGCCGAACGCCGGGCGGAGGCCGCGCTCGCTCTCGCCTACGTGGGCGACGGCGTCATCCTGCTCGACGAGGACGGGCGGGTGCGGTTCTGGAACGCCGCGGCCGCCGCGATCACCGGCGTGAGGGAGACGGCCGCGGTGGGACGGCAGCCCGCCGAGGTGCTGCCGGCGTGGGAGCAGCTGATCCGGCCGGCGGAGCTGGCCGACGCGGCGACGCCCGAGCGGGCGCGCTCGGTGACGGTGCCGATCGAGACCGCGGCCGGGGATCGCTGGGTGGCCGTGACCGGCGTGGCCTTCGACGAGGGTGTCGTCTACGCGCTGCGCGACGTCAGCGACGAGCAGGCGCTGGAGCGTGCGCGGAGCGATTTCGTCGCAACGGCCTCACACGAGCTCCGCACGCCGCTCGCCGCCGTCTACGGCGCCGCCAGGACGTTGCGCCGTACCGACATCGAGATCCCGGCCGAGCAGCACGAACGCTTCCTCGACATCATCGTGAGCGAGACGGAGCGGCTGACGGCGATCGTCTCCCAGATCCTCCTCGCCGGCCAGCTCGAGGAGGGCCGGGTGGACGTGGCGACCTCGGCCACCGACCTGAGCCCACTCGTCGAGAGCGTGCTCGACTCGGCACGTCTGCGCGCACCCGAGCAGATCGAGCTGCGGCTCGAGCAGAACGGCGTCCCGGCGGTCGCGCTCGCGGACGAGGACAAGTTGCGGCAGGTTCTCGTCAATCTCCTCGACAACGCGATCAAGTACTCGCCGGACGGAGGAGAAGTGGCCGTGGAGCTGGCCGGAGGGCACGGCCGCGTTCAGCTGACCGTCCGCGACAGCGGGCTCGGCATTCCGTTCGGCGAGCAGGAGCGGATCTTCGAGAAGTTCTATCGCCTCGATCCCGCGCTCACGCGGGGCGTCGGCGGTAGCGGCCTCGGCCTCTTCATCTCGCGGGAGCTCGTCTCCCGCATGGGGGGCAGCCTGTCGGTCCGGTCGCAGACCGGCGAGGGAGCCGCGTTCGTGGTCGA
This sequence comes from Thermoleophilia bacterium, assembly GCA_025933895.1. Taxonomy (GTDB): domain Bacteria; phylum Actinomycetota; class Thermoleophilia; order Gaiellales; family Gaiellaceae; genus Palsa-739. The sequence continues at coordinate 1,398 of JAICZB010000200.1, read as the reverse complement.
TCTGCCCGCCGCTTAGCGGCCTCTCACCTCCAACGGCAAACTTAGAGACGAAATGCTCGTTCTCGTTGTCGACGACGACCGCGCCGTGCGCGAGGCGCTCGAGCGGGCGCTGCAGCTGCACGGTTACGAGGTCGCGCTTGCGTCCGACGGCGACACGGCGCTCGCTGCCGTCGAGACGCGCACGCCTGACGCGCTCGTCCTCGATGTGATGATGCCGGGGCTCGACGGCCTCGACGTGACCCGCCGCCTGCGCCGCCAGGGGAACCGAGTGCCGATCCTCCTGCTCACCGCCCGCGACGCCGTCGGCGACCGGGTGGAGGGGCTCGACGCGGGCGCCGACGACTATCTGCCGAAGCCGTACGACCTCGAGGAGCTCTTCGCTCGGCTGCGCGCGCTCCTGCGCCGATCGAAGCCGGAGGAGCCGGGCGCCGTGCTGCGCTTCGCCGACCTCACGCTCGACCTCGGATCGATGGACGCGCGCCGCGGCGGCCGCCGCGTCGAGTTGACGACGACGGAGGCGCACCTGCTGGAGTTGTTCATGCGCAACCCGCGCCAGGTGCTGCCGCGCTCCCTCATCTACGAGCGCGTCTGGGGCTATGACTTCAGCCACTCGTCGAACGCGCTCGACGTCTACGTCGGCTATCTCCGCCGGAAGACGGAGTCCGAGGACGAGCCGCGTGTCATCCACACCGTTCGCGGCACGGGCTACGTGCTGCGCGAGCCGTGACTCTGCGCGCTCGCCTGACGCTCGTCGCGGCCGGCGTGGTCGCCGTGGTGGTCGCGCTCGCCTGCGCGACGACGTACTTCGTCATGCGGCACGAGCTGCAGTCGCAACTCGACGGTTCGCTCCGCAGCACGGCACGCACAGTGCAGGGCAACCTCGGCCACATCGGCAGTGAGGACTACGGCGGCAATGCCGTCGAGGTGATCGACACCAGGGGCAACGTCCAGGGCTCCAATTTGCGGGAGCCGCTACCACACGACGCTTCCATTCTCGCCGTGGCCAAGGGATCCACGTCCGGCTTCTACCGGGACATCACCGTCCAGGGCTTCCATCTGCGCGAGTACGTCGCCCCGGTCGCCGACAACCCGCTGGGAATCGTGGACGAGGCCGTGGTCGTCGTCCGCAACCTGCAGGAGATGGATCGCGCGCTCGACCGGCTGCGGCTCATCCTCATCCTCGTCTCGCTCGGAGCAATCGGGCTCGCGGCCGCGGCGGGCGCGCTCGTCTCTGGCGCGACACTCGCGCCGGTGCGCCGTCTGACCGCCGCGGCAGAGCGAATCGCCGAGACGGGCGAGCCGAGCGAGCGGGTGCCCGAGGGAGGACGCGACGAGCTCGCACGGCTGGGAGCGTCGTTCAACACGATGCTGGCTTCGCTCGAGGAGTCGCTCGCGACG
>JAICZB010000050.1 GCA_025933895.1 Thermoleophilia bacterium | reverse complement strand
TCGCTCGGCGGACGCATCGCACTCGAGCTCGCACTCGACTCGCCCGAGCGCTTCTGGGCGCTCGCGCTCGTCGCCCCCGGCCTTTCCGGACACGATGGAGCCGCCTACACCGAGGATCAGGAGGCGCGCTACGAGGCCGCGGAAGAAGCCCGAGACCTCGATGCGGCTATGGAGATCGACTTCGAGGTCTGGGCGCCGCTCGGCGCCGACGATCACATGCGGCAGCTCTGGCGGGCGACGTCGGAAGAAGTCCCGCTGCCGGAAGGAGTCGGGCCGGCCCCAGCGAGCGGCGGGCCCGCGAAGCCCCGGCTCGGTGAGCTCGCTGTGCCGACGCTCGTGGTGACGACGGCCCACGACCCGGCCGGCTTCCGCGAGATCGGCCCGCTCGTGGCGCGCGACGCGCCCGACGCACGCAACGTCGAGCTCGATTCCGACCACTACGTGACGCTACGCGAGCCCGAGCTCCTGTCCGGCGTGCTCGTGGACTTCCTCGCGACGGCGGCGCCGCAGGAGTAAGGCTCCCGCGGCGAGGAGCGCGAGGCCGCCGCCGATCCCGGCTCCCGCCCACGCCCACGGGAATCCGCTGCCCGGATACGAGATCCGCCACGTCCCGACGGCGACACGTAGCCACGGGCGGCCGCTCCGCCAGTGCGCGGCGAGCGTCCGGTCGTCGTTCCGCATGGAGAGGACGATGTTGTAGAGCCCCTTGTTCTCAGGAAGGTCGATGCAGTACGCCGCTCCGTGGACCGTGTCGAGCGCGTGCACGAAGGGCTCGCCGGACGGCTTCTCGTACAGCGTGTACACCCAGCGGCCGTCGGCGCTCGTCGTCCGGGTCATCGCGTAGCCGGCCATGGTCTTCTCGTGCTCGGCCCGATCGGCGATCTTCCCGGGCAGCAGCCGACGCGTGCGCATGTCGTAGCCGCGCACGATGTAGTGGCTGAGGTTGTAGGAGGAGGCCCCCTTCGTGTACTGGATCAGGTACATCCGCGAGGCATCCGGCGAGAGTGCGTCGAACGTGAAGAAGCCGTTCAGCGTGATCGACCGCACGACGCGCATCCGCTTCATGTCCACGACGAGAAATCTGCTCGGCGTGGCATAGGGCCCGCCGGAGACCGAGGCGAGCACGAGGGTGCGGCCGTCCCGGGAGAGGCCCTGACCCGTCTGGACGCCGGTCCCGATCGTCGGGGTCCCCCACGCGCCCCTGAGCCGGATCCAGTAGTTCACCTGGCCGCCGGTGACCTTCTCGAGGAGCGTGCCGCGGGTTCCGTCGGAGACGGTCACCCAGTGGATCGCTCCGCCGCGGCTCGCCACGCCCGCGCCTCCCTGGACGACGAATGTCGGCCCATCCGCGAGGGCGGCGGGGGCGATCACGAGACCGGCGACGGCAGCGGCAAGACAGAACGAGAGCCTGCGCATGGCTTCCTCCTTCGGTTACACCGCAGATACGCCGCGGCGGCCCGAGGAGGTCCGGCCGAACGGCAGGTGCCTGGCACCTGCGGAGAGCCGGGCACCATCGAGGTCTGACCCGTCGAGGGTCAGGCCTCGATCAGCAGCGCGTCGCCCTGGCCGCCGCCGGAGCAGATCGCTGCGAGGCCGAGCCCGCCGCCGTTGCGGCGCAGCTCGTGCACCATCGTGCCGAGGATCCGGCCGCCGCTCGCGCCGATCGGATGACCGAGCGCGACCGCACCGCCGTTGACGTTCGCCGTCTCGGGATCGGCGCCGAGCATCGCGAGCGAGTTGAGCGCCACGGAGCAGAACGCCTCGTTCACCTCCACGCGCTCGACGTCGCCGATCGACTTGCCTGCCTTCTCGAGAGCCTGGTTGCCGGCATTCGCCGGCGTGCGCGCGAGCCAGGCGAACTCGTCCGCGACGTAGCCCTGCGACACGATCGTCGCGAGCGGCTCGAGCCCGCGACGCTGCGCGAACTCCTCCGAGCAGACGACGACGCACGACGCGCCGTCGTTGACGCCGGGCGCGTTGCCGGCAGTCACCGTCCCCTCGGGATCCATGGCCGGCTTGAGGGAGGCGAGCTTCTCGAGCGTCGTGTCGCGCCGCACCGCCTCGTCGGCCCTCACCCCGCCGACCGGGACAATCTCGTCGTCGAAGCGACCGGCGTCCTGCGCAGCCGCGGCCCGCTCGTGCGAGCGGAGAGCCCACGCGTCCTGATCCTCGCGGGAGATGCCGAGCTCGCGCGCGACCTTCGCGGCCTGCTGCACCATGTGCAGCTCGTCGAACGTCGAGCGAAGGCCGTCCCAGATCATCAGGTCGAGCAGCGTCCCGTCGCCCATCCGGTAGCCCTTGCGCGCCTTCGGGAGCGCGTACGGCGCATTCGTCATCGACTCCATCCCGCCCGTGACGACGACCTCGACGTCGCCGGCACGGATCATCGAGTCGGCGATCTCCACCGCACGGATCGAGGAGGCACAGACCTTGTTCACCGTGTCCGACGGAACGTCGATCGGGATCCCGGCCCCGACCGCGGCCTGGCGCGCCGGAGCCTGGCCGGCGCCCGCCTGGAGCACCTGGCCCATGATCACGTAGTCGACCTCCCGCCCCTCGAGACCGACACGCTCGAGACCCGCCCGGATCGCGATCGCGCCGAGCTCGGTCGCCGGATATGCGGCGAGCCCCCCGCCGAGCCTGCCGAACGGCGTTCGCACCGCCGAGACGATGACGCTCCTGCTCACGATTCCAAGTTAGCCCGCGAAGCTCAGGCCGGGCTCGAGCTTCCGCGCGAACGCGACGATGAGCTGCACCGCGCGCTCGACGTCGTCGAGGTCGATCGTCTCGATCGGGGAGTGCATGTAGCGGAGCGGCACCGAGACGAGACCGGTTGCCACGCCGCCGCGACTGAGATAGACGGCGTCGGCGTCGGTGTAGGTGTCCGCGCGCGCGACTTCGAGGTTGAACGGGATCCCTTCCGCCTCGGCGGTGTCGTGGAGCAGCTCGAAGACGTCGGGGTGGAGCGACGGGCCGCGCGTCAGGGCCGGGCCGCCACCGAGCACGATCTTCCCTTCGTCCTCCGGATCTCCGCCGCGCATGTCGCTCGTGTGCGTGACGTCGATGGCGATCGCGACGTCCGGCTCGATCCCGAACGCCACCGTACGAGAGCCCGCGAAGTCTCCGACCTCCTCCTGCACAGCGGCCACGGCGATCACGTCGCCGGGACTGCCGACCTCGGCGATCCGCCGGGCAGCCTCGAGCGCGATGTAGCAGCCCATGCGATTGTCGAGGGAGCGGGAGGCGACCCGGTTGCCGCGCAGCGCCAGCGGAGCCCCGTGCCAGACGACGGCGTCGCCGGGGCGCATCAGGCTCCGCAACTCGTCGCCGTCCTTGGCACCTACGTCCAGGTAGAGGTCGTCCGGCTGGATCGGCTTGCGGTCCTCTCCACGCCTGCGCTTCTGTCGCCGTGCGGCCACGACGCCCGGGACTGAGCCGCCGCGGGCGAGGACGTCGACGCGCTGTCCGGTCATGACCGTCGGATCCCAGCCGCCGAGCGTGCGCACCGCCGCGAGGCCGTCGTCCCCGAGATGCGTGACGACCAGACCGATCTCGTCGATGTGACCGACGAGCGCGAGCGACGGACCGCCGGCCGTGCCCGGCACCCGCACCCACGAGCTGCCGAGGACGTCGAACGAGACCTCGCCGACGGGCGCCGCGGCCTCGCGCCAGACGGCGGCGGCAGCGCGCTCCTGCCCGGAGGGACCAGGCGTGGTCAGCAGGCGTTCGAGCAACTCGGGAAGCGGCATGGCCGCAGGACACTACCTGCGCCCCCTGGCTCTGCTCCGCGATAGCGTCCCGGCGTGCGACTCCGGACGCTGCCCGACAGCTACGCGGTGGTTCGCCTCCAGCCCGGTTCGGACCTGCCGGAGTGGGTCGACAAGGGTCCGTTCCGCTCGGTCACCCGCACCGAGCACGAGGTCTCGGTCGTCTGCCGGGATCACGACGTGCCCGAGGGCGAGAGCGTCGACCGCGGCTGGACGGTGCTCGAGGTGATGGGGCCGCTCGACTTCTCGCTCAGCGGGGTCGTCGCCTCGCTCGTCTCACCGCTCGCTCAGGCCGAGCTGCCGATCTTCGTCATCTCGACGTTCGAGTCGGACTACGTTCTCGTCCGTTCCTCGGACCTCGGCCGCGCGGCCGACGCGCTCGAGGACGCCGGCCACGTCTTCGCGGCTTGACGCTCGCGGAGTGCCCGCCTACCCTGCGGCCATGACTTCCGTCCGCAACCGGTGGGCCTGGCGCATCGAGCGTGGCGGGAGCCTGCGCGCACGCTGAACCGCGCCGCACACCCCGTCCGCTCGAACCCGGCTCCGAGAGGAGCCTTTTTCATGCCCGAGACCGAGATCCCGACCGACCTCCTCACGCCGCTCGGCGCGTACCTCGGCCTGCGCGAGACCGCTCGCGGCTCCTTCCTGCTCGAGTCGGTCGAGCGGGGCCGGCTCGGCCGCTACAGCTTCGTCGGGGCCGGCTCGCGGCTCGTCTCGTTCGCCGAGGCCGAAGCGCTCTCGGCTGGAAGCGTCGCCGGCAAAGCCGACGACGCCCGGCGAGAAGACCGAGCGCCTGCGGCGCTCCCGGCTGGAAGCGTCGCCGGCAAAGCCGACGACGCCCGGCGAGAAGACCGAGCGCCTGCGGCGCTCCCGGGCGAGCCGGTTTTCGGCTACCTCGGCTACGACGCCGTCGCGACCTTCGAGCCGACGGTGCCGCTGCCCGACGACGGTCCCGGTGTGCCGGAGAGCCTCTTCCTCGTGCCGGACGTCCTGCTCCGCTTCGACCACGCGCGCGGCGTCGCCGAGCTGCTGCGCGGCGACGCGGCTGGACTGACCGGCGCCTCGCCCCCGCTGCCGCGCGGCTCGACCCCGCGCGGGCGGCTGGAGCGCGAGCCTTCGCGCGAGGAGCACCTCCGCCGTGTCGAGCGGGCGAAGGAGCACATCCGCGAGGGCGACGTCTTCCAGGTCGTGATCGCGCAGCGCGCGACCCGCCCCACGTCGGCGTCCGCGGTCGAGCTCTACCGGGCGCTGCGGCGCGTCAACCCTTCGCCGTACCTCTTCCTGCTCGAGCTCGGCGATTTGGCGCTCGTCGGCAGCTCGCCGGAGACGGTGGTCAAGTGCGCCGGCCGCCGCGCGGAGCTCAACCCGATCGCCGGGACGATCGCCCCCGGCGAGGGCGACGCGGCGATGCTGCTCGCCTCGGAGAAGGACCGGGCGGAGCACACGATGCTCGTCGACCTCGGCCGCAACGACCTCTCCCGCGTCTGCGTGCCCGGCTCCGTGCAGGTCGAGCGGTTCATGGAGGCGGAGCGCTACTCCCACGTGACGCACCTCGTCTCGGAGGTCGTCGGCGAGCTGCGGGACGGCGTCACGCCGTTCGAGCTGCTCCGTGCGTGCTTTCCGGCCGGCACCGTCTCGGGTGCGCCGAAGGTGCGCGCGATGCAGATCATCTCGGAGCTCGAGTGCTTCCGGCGCGGGATCTACGCCGGCGGGGTCGGCTACTTCCTGCCGGAGACCGCAGAGCTCGACACATGCATCGCGATCCGCACGCTCTGGCTGCGCGACGGTGTCGCGCATCTCCAGGCCGGAGGCGGGATCGTCGCCGACTCGGATCCGGCCGCCGAGCACGAAGAGTGCCTCGCCAAGCTGCGGGCGCTCGAGGCCGCGATCGAGCTGGCAGAGTCGGAGCAGGACGCCGTGCAGTGATCCTCCTCATCGACAACTACGACTCGTTCTCGTACAACCTCGCGCACCTGTTCGGGGCGCTCGGCGCGGAGGTCGTCACGCGGCGCAACGACGAGCTCGACGCGGACGAGGCCGAGCGGCTCGCTCCCTCCCACCTCGTCGTCTCCCCCGGGCCGGGACGTCCGGCTGCGGCTGGCGCGACGCCTGCGATCATCGAACGGCTGCTGCCGACGACACCCACTCTCGGTGTCTGCCTCGGCCACCAGGCGCTCGTCGAGGCCTGCGGCGGGGAGGTCGGGTATGCGCGTGAACTCGTGCACGGAAAGGCGAGCCCGGTCCGTCACGATGGGAGCGGCCTCTTCAGCGGACTGCCGGAGCCGTTCGAGGCCGGCCGCTATCACTCGCTCGCCGCCACACGTTTGCCGGACATGCTCGAGCCGACCGCGTTCGCGGAGGACGGCGAGGTGATGGCGGTGCGGCATCGCGAGCTCCCCGCCGTCGGCGTCCAGTTCCACCCGGAGTCCGTGCTCACCCCCGACGGGCCGGCACTCGCGCGCAACTTCCTCGAGGGCCGGCTGTGATCCAGCAGACGCTTGCCCGACTGCTCGAGGGCCACGACCTCTCGCGGGAGGAGGCCCGCGGGACGATGGGAGTGATCATGACCGGCGAGGCGACGCAGGCGCAGATCGCCGGCTTCCTCGTTGCGCTGCGGGCCAAGGGCGAAACGGCAGACGAGATCGCAGGTTGCGCCGAGGCGATGCGCGAGCACGTCCTCCGCGTCAGCCCGTCGCGCACCGACCTCGTCGACGTCGTCGGCACCGGCGGCGACGGCGCCAACACGTACAACATCTCGACCGCCGCAGCGCTCGTCGCGGCTGCGGCGGGAGCGGCCGTCGCGAAGCACGGCAACCGGGCGGCGTCGTCTCAGACCGGAGCGGCGGACGTGCTCGAGGCGCTCCGCTTCCGGCTCGAGGTGCCACCGGAACGGATCGAGCGCTCGATCGACGAGCTCGGCTTCGGCTTCCTCTTCGCGCAGGCGCACCACCCGGCCATGCGGCACGCGGCGCCCGTCCGCCGCGAGCTCGCGACGCGTACCGTCTTCAACGTGCTCGGACCGCTCACGAACCCTGCCGGCGCGCGGGCCCTCGTCCTCGGCGTCTACTCGCCCGACCTGGCCCGGACGCTCGCCGACGCGCTCGTCCAGCTCGACGCGACGCGCGCCTACGTCGTCCACGGCGCCGGCGGCATCGACGAGCTCTCGCCCTGCGGGCCGAACCTCGTCTGCGAGGTGGAGGCCGGCAGCGTGCGCGAGTACGAGCTCGACCCGCTCGAGCTTGGTGTCGAGCGCTGCGACCCTGACGAGCTGCGCGGCGGCGACGCGACGACGAACGCGGCGGCGCTGAGGGACGTGCTCGCCGGCGCAGACGGCGGCCACCGCTCGGCCGTGATCCTCAACGCAGCGGGCGGAATCGCCGCGGCCGGCCACGCCGTCGACCTGCGGGAGGGGATCGCGCAGGCGCGGGAGGCGATCGACTCGGGCGCGGCGGCGGCACGGCTCGACGAGCTCGTGGAGTTCAGCAACGCATGAAATTCGCGGAAAGCCTCTCGCAGCCCGGATTCGGCGCGATCTCCGAGTTCAAGCGGCGCTCGCCCTCCGCCGGCGACATCAGCCCTGGCGCGCGGGTGGAGGACGTCGTGCCCGCCTACCAGGCCGGAGGGGCGCGTGCGGTGTCCGTCCTCGTCGACGAGGCGTTCGCGGGCTCGCTCGACGACCTGCGCGCGGCGCGGGCGGCCGTCGACCTGCCGCTGCTCGCGAAAGGCTTCTTCTCGACCGAGGAGCACCTGCGCGAGTTGCGCGAGGCCGGCGCCGACGCCGCCCTCCTCATCCTGCGCGACCTCGACGACCCAACCGCGACACGGCTCATGCGCACCGCGGAGGAGCTCGGCCTCGACACGCTCGTCGAGGCGCACGACGAGGAGGAGCTCGTGCGCGCCACGCGCCTCGACGCGCACGTGATCGGCGTCAATGCCCGAGACCTCGGCACCTTCCGAATCGACCGTGCTGCCCAGCTGGAGCTCGTCGCGAGAGCGCCCCGCGACCGGGTCGTCGTCGCGGAGAGCGCGATCCACACCCGCGCGCAGGCGGCCGCGGCGGAGCTCGCCGGCGCCGACGCCGTCCTCGTCGGCACGTCGCTCATGCGCGCGGACGAGCCCCGCGCGAAGCTGCAGGAGCTGCTATCGCGGCCGCTCGTCAAGGTCTGCGGGCTGACGCGACAGGAGGACGTGGACGCCGCCGTCGAGGCCGGCGCGGACCTGTGCGGCTTCATCTTCGCCGAAGGCTCTCCCCGCCGGGCGCCCGAGGTCCTACCGGTGCCGGAGACGGCACTGAGCGTTGCCGTCTTCGTCGGAGAGCCGGAGGAGCGAGGCGCGGACCTCGTGCAGCTCTACGCCAGCGAGGCGGGCAAGGTGCGCGGACGCGACGCGGTCCTCCTCCGAGAAGGCGAGCCGGTCGCGCGAGTTGCCGACCTGCCGTGGGAGGGCGAGGATCCCGACCACTGGCGCAACGCACGGCGCGACGACCGCCTCGTCCTCGCCGGTCGCCTCGGCCCGGACAACGTCCGCGCGGCGATCGAGGCCGTGCAGCCGTGGGCGGTGGACGCCGCGTCGCAACTCGAGTCCGCTCCCGGGGTCAAGGATCACGAGAAGGTGCGCGCGTTCGTGCGGGAGGCACGCGGATGAGCGGCTTCGGCGACTACGGCGGCCGCTACGTCCCCGAGACGCTGATCCCGGCGCTGGACGAGCTCGAGCGCGGGTGGCGGGAGGCGCTCGCCGACGACTCCTTCCGCGCCGAGCTGCACGGCCTGCTCACGACGTACGCGGGCCGGCCGACGCCGCTCACGTTGAGCGAGCAGTTCGCACCGGGCAAGCGCCTCTATCTCAAGCGCGAGGATCTCCTCCACACGGGCGCGCACAAGCTCAACAACGCGCTCGGCCAGGCGGTGCTCGCGCGGCGGCTCGGCAAGCGGCGGATCGTCGCCGAGACCGGAGCCGGCCAGCACGGCGTCGCCACGGCGACGGTCTGCGCCCGCTTCGGCTTCGAGTGCGTCGTCTACATGGGCGAGGAGGACATGCGCCGCCAACGCCCCAACGTCGAGCGGATGCGGCTGCTCGGCGCGGAGGTTCGACCGGTCGACTTCGGGACGAAGACCCTGAAGGAGGCGACGAGCGAGGCGATCCGCGACTGGATCACGAATGTCGAGACGACGCACTACCTGATCGGCTCGTGCGTCGGGCCTGCGCCGTATCCGGAGCTCGTCGCCGAGCTGCAGTCCGTGATCGGCCGCGAAGCGCGCGAGCAGATGCTCGTCGCCGAGGGGCGCCTGCCCGAGGCGGTCGTCGCCTGCGTCGGCGGCGGCTCGAACGCGATCGGGATCTTCCACGGCTTCGTCGAGGACGAGGATGTGCGGCTCGTCGGGGTGGAGGCGGCCGGCGCGGCGTCGCTCGGCAGCGGCCGTCCGGCCGTTCTCCACGGCGCGCGCTCGTCGGTCCTCGCAGACGAGGACGGCCAGATCGCCGACGCGCACTCGATCTCGGCCGGGCTCGACTATCCCGGCGTCGGGCCCGAGCACGCCTTCCTCCGCGACACCGGACGCGCCGAGTACGTCGTCGCGACGGACGAGGAGGCGCTCGCCTCGTTCCGGGATCTCGCCCGGACCGAGGGGATACTCCCGGCGCTCGAGCCGTCCCATGCGCTCGCCCGCGCGCGCGACCTCGACGCCGAGCTGATCCTCGTCGGCCTGAGCGGACGTGGCGACAAGGACCTCGCGGAGGTACTCGAGCGGCTGTGACCACGGTGCACGACTTCGAGCCGACGCACTTCCACACCACGATCGGCTCGCACGAGCCGGCTCTCCGTGTCGCGAGCGGAGACACGATCCGCACATGGACGGTCGACTCGGGCGGCTACGACGGAAACGGTGAGCACATCACCCCCGGCGGCAACCCGCAGACCGGCCCGTTCTACCTCGAAGGCGCCGAGCCGGGAGACACGCTCCGCGTCCGGTTCCACTCGATCCGTCCCAACCGCGCGCGCGGCGTCACCGGCGCGTGGGTCGCGCCCCACACCGTCGACCCGCACTTCGTCCGCAGGCTCGGTGACGGAGACGGCGAGGACTGGTGGGTGCTCGACCTGGAGCGCGGCACCGCCGAGCTCGAGAATCCGCCGCCGGGTCTCGAATCGCTCGGCGAGCTGCCGTTCGAGCCGATGCTGGGCTGCTTCGGCGTCGCTCCGGCGCAGGGGCAGGCGATCTCGTGCGCGACCTCGGGCGAGCACGGCGGGAACATGGACTACCGCGGCTTCCGCGCAGGCGTGACCGTCGACTTCCCCGTCTTCGTCGAAGGAGGGCTCTTCCACCTCGGCGACGGGCACGCGCTCCAGGGCGACGGCGAGATCGTCGGCACCGGGATCGAGGTCTCGATGGACGTCGAGTTCTCCCTCGATCTGCTGAAGGGCAAGACGATCCGCTGGCCTCGTGCGGACGACGGCACGTTCGTCATGGCCGTCGGCAACGCGCGCCCGCTCGACCAGGCCATCCAGCACGCGACGACCGAGCTCCTCCGCCTGCTCGAGCAGGATCACGGCCTCGACCACCGCGCCGGCTCGGCGCTCCTCGGCCAGTGCATCCGCTACGACGTCGGCAACGTCTACGACCCCGCGTACGCCGCCGTCGCGAAGGTCGAGAAGGCGCTGCTGGAACGCCTGTGAGCACGTGGGATCCCGCGAGGACGTCCGAGTACTTCGACGACTACGGCGAGCAGGAGTGGACGCGCTTCGAGCGCGGCGTCACACCGGCGCCCAGCGTGGCCGTTCACACGCAGATGCTCGAGGGATACGTCCGTCCCGGTGACCGCGTCCTCGACGCCGGCTGCGGGCCCGGACGGTTCACGCTCGAGCTGCTGCGCCTCGGCGCCCACGTGACGGCGCTCGACATCTCGCCGGGCCAGCTCGAGCTGCTGCGATCGCGCGTGGCGGACGCCGACGCGCAGGTCGGCGACATCACCGACCTCTCTCGCTTCCCGGACGACGCGTTCGACGCGACGGTCTGCTTCGGCGGTCCGCTCAGCTACGTCGTCGGCCGGGCGGAGGAGGCGGTTGCGGAGCTCGCACGCGTCACGCGGCGGGGCGGCCACGTCCTCGTCAGCGTCATGGGCCTCGCCGGCGCCGCAATCCACTACGCCTCTCTGATCGCCGAAGTCGTACGCCGCGACGGACCGGAGCAGTCCCGCGCGATCGCGCGCACCGGAGTCCTGCCCGAGGGCGAGGGCTATGGCCACC
>JAICZB010000101.1 GCA_025933895.1 Thermoleophilia bacterium | reverse complement strand
TGGCAAGGCTTCGTCTGCTCGGCCGTCGGCGGTGCCGGCTTCGGATTCGTGGGAACCGCCGGCCAGGTCCTGACCTTGACCCTAATCCCGCCGGAGCAGCGCGCCGCATCGACTGCGCTGCGCCGAGTCGCAGGCAACTTCGGCCTCGGCCTGGGCGCGACGGTTGCGGGCTTGATCGTCGCGGCCAGCCATCACCACCTCTGGGCGTTCCAGGGCCTCTACCTCTTCGACGCTGTCACCTTCGTCGCCTTCGCGCTGGTTGTGGTCGTCTGGATCCCGGAACCCGGCCTCGCGGAGGCTCCGTCCGCGAGCGAGGGCGCACAGGGTTTCCGAGCTGTGGCCCGGGATCGGCTCCTGCTCGCCTTGATCGCGGGCAACCTCGCGATGGTGATGATCGGCGGCGCGTTCTTCTCCTTCATCCTCCCGCCGTTTGCGGCGGCGCATACGCCTGTCGGGGCCGCTGAGATCGGTGTCGTCGTGTTCATCAACACCTTCTTCATCGTCGTAGCGCAGGTACCGGCGACCCGGTTGGTGGCGAGGATGCGCCGCACTCACGCGCTGTTCGCCACCAGCGCAATCTTCGCGGTCGGCCTGCTCGCGGTCCTGCTCGCAACGCTCACGCACTCCACGCTCGCCGCTTTCACCGTCCTGGCCGCGGTGGCGGTCGTGATCGCGGTCGCCGAGTGTGGCCAGTTCATCGTGCTCGGCCCGCTCGTCGCGGAAATCGCGCCGCCGCATCTGCTCGGCCGCTACATGTCGCTCTACCAGCTCAGCTTCATGGCCGGCGTGGCTCTCGGCCCCGCGGTCGGCGGCGTGCTGCTCGGAACGTCACCCGACACCATCTGGTGGAGCGGCGCCATTGCGCTGGCGCTGACGGGGGCCGGCTTCCTGCGACTCGGAAACCGGATTCCCGACCCCCTCTTGCCGACGACCCCGCCGCTGCAGGCCGCGTCAGAGGCGACCTGATGCGACGAGGGATGTCGGGGCGTCGTCTAGTTCAAGCCTGCCCCGGTGGTTATCGAGCCGTCCGGGTGTGTCGGAGGGCCGAGGGTTTTGGTGGTACCGGCCCCTCCCGGCTCGCACGGGGGTTTGAGCGGTGCGGGTGGTTTTCCTGGGAGGTCGTTGACGACCTTCTGTTGCAAGTAGACGGCCCAGTAGCTAGGTCCCGTGCCTTGTTCGCCGGTCAGCTCCCCGGTCGTTGGGTCGAAGATCAGTTCGGCGCTGGATCCCTTTCGGGGGTAGGGCCCCTGTGAGGGGTAGGCGATGCCGAGGCCGGCGCGGCCGTCGTGGTCGCGCACCGTGCCGAGAAGTTGGATGCCGGGGATGAGCGCGGCGGCCCGATAGAGGGTGGAGCGCACGGCGGGTGGGGTGTCGGTTTCACGGAGGAAGTCGCCGATGTGTACGAAGTCCTCGCCCGGCGTGGTCGGGCCGCCGTCCAGCTTCCGCATCTGCTCCAGGAGTATTCGCGGGTCACTGGAGAGGCTCGACCACTCGAAGTTCGCCGGCTTGAGAGAGAGACACTGCGGTGCGAACCAGTCGTTGGTTGTACGGCCCGTCGCTAGCCGCATCTTCGGGTCGGACTTGAGGCAAGTCGCGCGGTCAGCCGCCGAGGAGAACTGCTGCGGGCCGGTGGTGTCGCGGAGCAGTCCGGAGCCGTCCGTTCCGATCCAGATCTGGCGGTGATCGACCGCGAGTGTTTCGCAGGTGCCGTTGAAAGCGGGGTAGTCGTTCCTGGACTCGATGTACAGGTACTGCCCCGGCCCCGGGGCGAGGGGTTGCGCGGCGACCAAGCGTGCGAGCCGGTTGAGAACCGCGGCCGCGGCCGGGCTCGGGCCGCCGCTCCCGGCAGGGAGAAGCGCGACAACCGTGACGGCCACCGCTACGGCCGCCGCGGCAGCGCCGACTGCAAGCGTCCAGCGACGACGCCGGGGGCGCCGCAGGCCCTGTTGCTGCTCTGCCTGGATCTGGGACAGAAGCTGCTCCTTACGCTGCTGGAGTCGCGCGCGTGGGAACTCGCGGTCAGGGGTTGGAGTCGGAGTCGGACGATCGCTCACTGGTCGTTCACCTCGATCGGCAGGGGATTGATCTCGCTGCCTTCTTGGGGTCCACTCGCGGTCTGGAGTTCCCGCAGGCGCCGACGGCCGCGCCCGAGCCGCGACCGGACTGTCCCGATCGGGATACCCAGGGCCACCGCCGCGTCCTCGTAGGACAGGCTGCCCCAATCGCAGAGCGCGATCACGTCCTGCTCGCGCCGCGGTAGCCCGGCGAAGACGCCCAGTAGCTGCCGCGTCGCGGCCTGATCGTCGAGCCGGCTCGCAGTTTCCTCCGCGAAGTCGGGTTCCTCCAGCCGCGGAAGCGGTAGGCGGCGGAACGCTCCCTGGCCACGTTTCCGCGAGCGACGCTGATTGCGCACCACGTTCGTCGCAATCCCGTAGAGCAGCGGCAGCGCGCTCTCCGCTTGTAGGGATTCGCGGCCGAGGCTTCTCCAGGCAAGCAGAAACGTGGCAGACGTCAAGTCCTCGGCCTGCGCCCAGTCCGCTGTGCGCCGGAAGCAGTAGTTGTAGATCCGACCCGCGTGCCGCTCGAACAAGACGCCGAAAGCCGCGACATCCCCATCACGCGACCGGCCCCACAACAGACGATCGGGAAGCTCGCTCACCTCACTCAAGGGGTCCGCTGGCCCGAGACGAGTTCCCGCCTTGCCCCGGTCCCGCGCAGCCGGCCCGGCCACTCACCACCTGAACGCTACTGCGCGCGTCGCGGCAAGATTGAGCCATGCTCGCCGGCCGACCGTTCCTCAGGCGCGCCGGGCGGCCGTTGTCATGACCGGAATCGAAGCTTCGACCTCTCCCCCTGCCTTGCCGCGCTGGTTCGGGCCTAGAGCCAGCGCAGACGATCCGGCCGCCTCGGCCCTGATCGCCCTCGTCGCGCGCGGGGCCGGATGGGCAGACATCGGCGGTGCGTTCAACCTCAACGTGCGCATAGACGCTGAGCCGCCGGTCGTCCTCCGGATTCATAGGCCGTGGGTCCGCCGCGGGCGGGTAGCGGGACTGCGGCGCCTGCGGGAGCGTCTCCAGGAGACGCAAGTCCGCGTCGCTCGGCCGAGTCGGATCGCCGGCGGCGACCTGCTGAGGGTCGCTGATCGGTGGGCGGAGATTGAGGAGTTCGTCGGTCACGTCCAGCCGCCGGCGGGCGAGGCTTCCTACGTCCGCCTATTCGAGGAGCTCGGACGTTTTCACACTGCGCTCAAGGCAGTCTGGGAGCCCGGCCCGCCCGAACCCCTCGACGACCACAGAACATTCGGGCAACTGCGTTACTCGGTCGGCTTCACGCGCCGCAGGCTCGGACCCGGCAGCGAGCCGGTCGTGCGTCGCATGCAGCAACTGACCGGCGAGCTCTCCAAGCTCCGGAAGGGGCTCGAACTGCCATGCGCTCCGATTCATGGGGACTACAAGCTGAGCAACGCAGGAGAGTTGTCAGACGGCTCGTGGGCCACCTTCGACCTCGATTTCGCGAGGGTGAGGGAGCGGCTGTACGACATCGCGGGCAGCCTGAACCACATCGCACGGAGCGGCCCCGATGGCGTGGGCCGGCCCGTTGAATTACTCGAGCCGCGACGACTGCTCGCTGCCTACGAACGCACGGCTCCGGAACCGCTGACTCCCGACGAGCGCCGCTGGCTCCCCGGGGCGCTGGCCCTTATACCCCTGCACTGGGCCGCCACCGCAGGACTCGCGAGCGACTCGATCCACCAAGCCGAGAGCGCAATGACCGCCGCCGAGACCTGGTGGTCGCGCCGGGCCGAACTGTCGTCGTAGCCCGGCGGCCGCTTCCCTGATCCTGACGAAGGCAGTGTCGTGGCACGTGTTCTCAGTCTGCGAGGCCTGCCCTGTAGAGGCGTTCGTCGAGTTCGTATCGGAGCCGATCGAGCTGCGGGCCTCCGCCTTCGCTGGCGTCTTTCTTTGCGTTGAACAGCCGCACCCATAGCCCTGCGGCCCAGGCGGCGGCACGGTCTTGCCCCGACCAGTCACCGAATGCGGTCTGGTAGGCGTCGATGAATTGCTTCGTTTGCGCGACTGTGGCGGCTCCACCGGGAGAGCCTTCCGCAGCCCATACCGCGGCCGCGAGCCCGACGATGGCTGCTTCCGGTTGGGCGATGACACTGTCCCAGTCGTGTACGGCAAGGGGGTCATCCCCGATCCAGCGAATGTTCTGCGACTCCCAGTCTCCGTGACCTAGCCGCAATGGCGCCTCGTACGCGCTCAGCAGATCCCGCACATGCCGTGCGCTGTCGTCGATCCAGGAGGGGCCGTCCACCAGATTCAGGTTCGTTCCGCGATCGTCGCGCTCAGGCCACGTCGTGGCGGCGGAGTGGTCCCACGCCGTCCACGGCGGCGATGGCAGCCGCGTCGGCAGGCCGGCGACCTCGGGCGCTGCGGCGATCAACCGGCCGAGGAGGGTCGCGTACGGGCCGGCGCCGCGATCCGGGTCGCGTTGCTTCCCTCCGCCGATCAGGAACTCGGCGCTCACAGCCCACCCGTCCACGCGATCCACGTTGCCAAGCGGGGCTGGACACGGATATCCAGCCATTGCGAGGTGCCGCTGGACTGCAACGCAGGCCCGCAAGCGGTCCTGCCAAGGCCGAATCTTGATCACGACCTCTTGCCGGTTGGCGAGCCTCACGCCCTGAACGCGAGAAAGAGTCCCACGCTCGAACAACGTCGCCACGATCGGGCTTCCAAGCGACGACTCGCACCACCGCCCCAAGCTCTCGTCTGATAGCACCGTCCGATCATGCCGGGCCGGACGCAAGGCGCTCGCCTGGGCGGGCCGCTTCGCCTAGCTGCGGCGCGCGCCACGGCGGCGATACGGCCGAAGCTCCGGCTTGGCCGAGCCACGATCCCGGTCGGTTGTGAGTGGCTCGTCGACGAAGCGGACGACCTCGCCCGTTGCGGTGTAGCGCTGCTCGGCAGCTGAAGAATTGGGCCAGCCGGAGGTTTTTTCCGCTCAGTGGTGGCAAGATTCGCCGCAGGAGGTACGGCGTGAATCCCGTGAAGCGCGTCGAGAAGCTGCGGACCCGGTACGAGCGGTCGCTGGCCGCCTCGGAGGCTCGGGGTGTGGCTTACCACGAGGCGGTGCTCGGCCTCATCGATCGCAGCGGCCCCGACCTTCGACAGCTCGCGGACGAGCTCGGCTTGCTCGACCGGCCCGCCGAGCAGACCCTCGTCGCGCGCAAGCCGCGACCGCGACGGCGCCGGGGTGTTCGAGCGGCAGGCGCCGTCGCGGCCGTGCTCGTCCTTGCAGCCCTGGCCGTAGGTGCGTTGCGTCTCGTGCACGCGCCGCCGTTCGTTTCCATGGTCCGGGTTCCGCGCGTGCTGGGTATGCAGGAAACTGCCGCGATCCAGCGGCTCGAAGCCGCCGGTCTGCATGCCCGGGTTCTCCACTACCGGCGCAGCATCCCGGGCCGGTTGTCCCACCGCGTCCTCGGCGTCTCGCATCCTGTGGGAACTCCGCCGGCGGGTCGACGCCTCGCGAAGGGCAGCACGATCACGCTCTATGTCCTGGTCCCGCGGACGCCGGCGAAGAAGGCGGCGCACGCCCGCGATTGACTGCCCGCGCCCGACCGACCACTATGAGACGCAACGGGGGCCGAACTATCGGCCTGCCTACGAGGGAAGGGAGTCTGATGCGCCTGTCTTTCGGTCGCCGCGCCGTCCTGGGGGTCGTCGTGGCTACAGCTGCCGTCTGCGCGGTGGCGTTCGCGAGCGCCACGCCGGGCGCAACAAGGGTGCACCACGGGCAGCAAATCGCATCTGCGCGTGACCACAGGCTGACGAACAGCACGAGCACCAACTGGGCCGGCTACGCGGTGACCGGCGGCCGCTACACGAGCGTCTCCGCTTCGTGGGTGCAGCCCGCCGTCAACTGCTCGATGACGCCGACCGGCTGGTCGAGCTTCTGGGTCGGACTCGACGGCGACACGACCAACACCGTGGAGCAGACCGGCAGCGAGGCCGACTGCAGCAGCGGGAAGGCCGTGTACTCCGCGTGGTACGAGATGTACCCGAAGTTCCCGACGAACTACTCCAACACCGTCAAGGCGGGCGACCAGTTCTCGGCCTCCGTCACCACCGACGGCCGGGGCAGGTTCGCCCTGACGCTGACCGACTCCACGCAGGGCTGGACTCATACGGCCAACGCCAGGCTCAAGAGCGCGAAACTCGGCTCGGCCGAGGTAATCGCCGAGGCACCGTCGAGCAGCGGCGGCGTCCTGCCGCTCGCCGACTTCGGGACGGCCGCGTTCACCGCTGCCAAGGCGAACGGCACGTCGTTCGCCAGCCTGAGCGGCCGCGACGCGATCACCATGGCCTCCGGCACGACGACGAAGGCAACGACCGGATCCATCAGCTCCAGCGGCGGCTTCTCGGTCACCTGGAAGCACTCCTAGAACGACGACGCCGACGGGCGGGCGCTTCGGTGCCCGCCCCGCGTCCGGCCTCAGTCGATCGCGCGCCGGTAGAAGCCGCGCACGCCGACCGCCATCAGGACGCAGACGGCGAAGACCAACACGACGAGGCAGATCCAGGGTGGGATGTGCGGAAACCGCGGCACGATCGCCCCGCGCAACAACTCGCTCACGTACGTCATCGGGTTCGCGGCCGTGACGACCTGGAACCAGCGGAGGCGCGAGAGCGACGGCCACGGGTACTGGCTGCAGCCGGTGAAGAGCAGCGGCGTGAAGACGAGCGAGAAGAGCAGGTTGATCCGCTGCGGCTGCACGAGCGTTCCCATGAGCAGGCCGAACCCCGCGCCGACGAGCGCACCGAGGACGAGCCCGGCGACGAAGAGCGGGAATCCGTCCCAGCGCCACGGGATCGAGCCGAGGATGACGATCCCGACCGGCAGCATGATCAGTGTCGCGACGAGCGACCGCAGCAGCGCGAAGAGCACCTTCTCGGCCGCCACGAACGAGGTCGGCATCGGCGCGAGCAGCCGGTCCTCGATCTCCTTCGTCCACCCGAACTCCGCCACGAGCGGGAAGGCGAGCGTCTGCATCGCCGTGATCACCGCGGTGAGCGCGAGGAGCCCCGGGAAGAGCAGATCGGCGTAGCCGGGCTTGGTGAGGTTGAGGCTCCCGAGCACCTTCCCGAACACGAACAGCAGGAAGAGCGGCTGCAGGATGACTTGCGCGAGGAACGCAGGCAGCTCCCGCCACGTGACGTACAGATCGCGGCGGAGGACCGCTCGGAAGGCACGCCACTGAGTCGCGCGCTCCATCGCCGGTGCGGCGACCGCGCTTATCGCAGCGTCCTTCCGGTGAGGTGGATGAAGACGTCCTCGAGGGTCGGCGTGCCGAGCTTCACGTCCTGCAGCGCGAGCCCGTGCTCGGCGAGGACTGACGCGGCGGGCGCCACGAGCAGCGCGGCGTCGCCGGTGAGATAGAGCCGCACGCGCAGCGGCCGGGAGTCCGGCGTCGGTGGCGGAGCGCCGTTCTCCGCGGCGGCCTGGATCTGCTCGACACGTGCGACGCCGCTCAGAGCCGCCAGTGCGTCTACGACGGCGCCGTCGGCCGGCTGGTCGGCGGCGAGCTCGAGCGTGCCCTCTCCTTCGAGCGAGCGCATCAGGGCGTCCGGCGTGTCGAGGGCGAGCAGCTTGCCGTGATCCATGATCCCGACCCGGTCCGCGAGCAGCGCCGCCTCGTCCATGTCGTGGGTCGTGAGGATGATCGTGACGTCCGACGCGTGCAGCTCCCGCAGGCGATCCCAGACGAAGAGCCGCGCCGCGGGATCGAGGCCCGTCGTCGGCTCGTCGAGGAAGAGCACCTGCGGCGCGTGCGTGAGGGCGCGGGCGATCATCACCCGCTGCGACTGCCCGCCGGAGAAGAAGTCGGGCTTGTCCCGCGCTCGGTCGAGGAGGCCGAACTGATCGAGCAGCTCGTCGGCCCGCTCCTCGCGCTCGCGCGCCGGAACGCCGTGGTAGGCGGCGTGGAAGATGAGGTTGTCGCGGATCGAGATCGAGCGGTCGAGGTTGCTTCGCTGCGGCACGACCGCCAGCTGCCTCCTCGCCTGCACCGGGTCGCGGACGACGTCGACGCCCCCGATGCTGGCGGTGCCGGCTGTCGGCCGGACGCGGGTCGTGAGCATGCCGACCGTCGTCGTCTTCCCCGCGCCGTTC
>JAICZB010000212.1 GCA_025933895.1 Thermoleophilia bacterium | reverse complement strand
ATGAAGCGGCTCACTCCGGCAGCGGTGGCGGTCGCGGCGCTCGCCGCAGTCCTGCTCACGGGCTCGTCCGCCCGGGCGCTGCGGCTGCCCGCGGCACGGCACTGCCCGGTCTTTCCGGCCGACAACCCGTGGAACCAGCGCGTCGACAAGCTTCCTGTATCGGCCGATTCCGCCCAACTGATCAGTTCGATCGGCCTCGACGCGCCCGTGCACGCCGATTTCGGCTCGGGCAACTGGGACGGCGGCCCGATCGGGATCCCGTTCGACGTGGTCTCGAGGAAGACGCACCGCTCCCGCGTGTCCTTCGAATACGCGTCCGAGTCGAACCGCGGTCGCTACCCGATCCCGCCGCACGTCCACATCGAGGGCGGCGCACAAGCGAGCGGCGACCGGCACGCGATCCTCGTCGACAAGAGCTCGTGCCGCCTCTACGAGCTGTACGACCTGCGACGCACGAGCCACGGCTGGACCGCCGGGTCGGGTGCCGAGTGGAGCCTCCGCTCGAACCACCTGCGGCCCGCCGGCTGGACGTCGGCGGACGCCGCGGGACTCCCGATCTTCCCCGGCCTCGCGCGCTGGGACGAGGTCTCGCGCGGCGTGATCGACCATGCGCTCCGCTTCACGGCGCCGGAGACTCGGCGCGCGTACGTCTATCCCGCGCGCCACTACGCGTCGAGCTCGAACGACCCGGCGCTGCCGCCGATGGGCCTACGCGTCCGGCTGAAGGCGAGCGTCGACGTCGCGTCGTTCCCGAAGCAGGCCCGAGTCGTCCTCCGGGCGCTCCAGCGTTACGGGATGATCCTCGCCGACAACGGCTCGCCCTGGTACGTGTCCGGAGCGCCGAACAAGTACTGGAACAACGAAGCGCTCCACTCGCTCGGCCGCCTCACCGGTGCCGACTTCGAGGTCGTCGACACCTCCTCGCTGGCGAAGCCGGGGAGGTAGCCAGGTCGAAGACAGACGATGACTCCGCTCTGCCGACACGGGGAGACCGACTGCGTGCGGCAGCCACGCCGGGTGGCGCGGACGGCTAGCGCTTGGCCCAGCCGGCGCGCGGGTCGGGCAGCGGGGTGAGCACCGGCTCGACGCGCTCGCGTAGATGCTCGAAGGCAGGCGGCAGGATCAGCTTCTCGCCGAGGTGCTCGGGGTCCTCGTCGGTCGTGAACCCCGGCCCGAGCGTCGCGATCTCGAACAGGACACCGGCCGGCTCGCGGAAGTAGATCGAGCGGAACCAGAAGCGGTCGATGATCTGCGTCGGATTCCCGCCGGCCTCGAGGACGCGGTCGTGCCACGCCTCCTGGTCCTCCATCTTCGAGGCCCAGGCGACGTGATGGACGGTGCCTGCGCCGCCGACGCCGGCCACATGCGGGGCCTCGGCGTACTCGATCCAGCCGCCGCGTGTCTCGGCGCGGGTGTCCCAGCGGCCTTCCTCCTGCTCGAAGCCGAGCGCGGTGAGGAAATCGTCGCTCGCGCGCCCGTACGCGCGGACGCCCTCGAAGCCCCAAAGCGCGACTTCGCGCGGGATCTCGGGGTGGTGGGCGACGAGCGGCTCGTCCGCAACGTGGGAGACGACGAGCTCGTGCTGCAGCCCTTCCGGATTCGCGAAGCGCAGCGACTCCCCGTCGGCCTCGACCTCGTGGCCCTCCGCGCCGAGACGGTTCGCCCAGAACTCGAGCGCCTCCGGTGAGCCGACCCGCCATACGACAGTGTGGACCATCCCGTCTCCGGCCTGGCCCGGCCGCGCATTCGGATACTCGAAGAAGGTGATGTCGGAGCCGGCACTTCCGTCCTCGTCCGCGTAGAAGAGGTGGTAGACGGTCGGGTCGTCCTGGTTGACGGTCTTCTTGACGAGCCTCAGGCCGAGAACGCGCGTGTAGAAGTCGACGTTCGCCGGCGCGTCGGCCGTGATGCACGTCACGTGGTGGATGCCGTCGAATCGCATCGCCGGGAGCGTAACCGTCGCCTTCGCTAGCCGCCGGCGCCGAAGCCGTCGACGCGCTCGGGACGGATCCGGATGATCACGCGCCTCTCGCCCGGGCCGAGATAGGGGTACTTGTCCTGGCCGAGGTACTTCTTCGCGAGCATGTTGATGTGCTCGACCGCGCCGTCCTCGTCGATCGTGGCCGGGCCGCTCACCATCACGTAGCCGCTCTGCTGGTCCTTGGCCGGGAGCACCGTGACGGTCGCCCGCGGATCGCGCTCGATGTTCTTGACCTTCGTCCTTCCGTGCGCGCTGTTGACGAGCACGTCCTCGCCGTCGTAGTCGATCCAGACCGGCGTCGCCTGCGGAGATCCGTCCTCGCGGATCGTCGCGATCACGCCCCAGTTGCGGTCGGTGAAGAGCGAAGCCTGCTTCTCGCTCAGAACAGCCATCGATCCAGCCCCCTCTCGTCTCGCATCGTCCTGCCCGAGGAAGGTTACGAGCCGCGCGCGGGTCGACGTGGCGATGGCGGGCCGCCGCGGCCGAGGCATGTGCGCGGCTACGTCTGGAACGGGCCCATGGTCGGAAACCGGTGGTCGCCGTCGAGCAGGTGCCGGAGGAAGAGCGCGACGCCGACATCGCCGGTGAAGAGCCCGTACCGGCCGCGGCCGACGTCGGCGCGCTCTCGCTCGACCTGGCCGATCGCGTGCATTCCGAAGACGCGCGCCCGGTCGAGCCAGACCTCGTCACCGGTCCGGCGATGGAGGACGAGGAATGCGTACGCGTTGCCCGCGGTGCCGTGGCAGAGGCCCGGACCTCTCGCGAGCGGGCCCGCGCGCCAGGTCAGCTCGCCGCCGGCGACCGCGAGCTCGAGGTCGAGCAGGTCGCCGAGCGTCGCCACCATGCCGGGGGCCCCGTGGCACCACTGCACCCGGATCTGCTCGAGCCCGATTCCCTCGACCGGGAGCCAGTTGGCGAGGCCGTCCTCGCGGAGGACGTAGGGGGAGAGGTCGGCCGGCGGAGGCGCGGCGCCGCGGTTCGCGAGCGCACGAACGATGCCGGCGTAGCCGTGCGCCGGGCCGAGGTAGCGCGCCGTCTGGCCGGAGAGACTTTGTGTCCAGAGCCCGTCGGCATCGCGTGCTGCGAGGACTCGCTCCGCCGACGCGTGCCAGGCCTCGTCCCAGCGCGGCTCGCCGGTCCAGGCGAGCATCGCCTCCGCTGCGAGCAGCTTCCCGGGCGTTCCGCCCATCACCTCGTTCGTCTCGGAGGCGGGCTCCGCGACGGCGAGCTCGTGCACGCGGTCCGCCACGCCGGCGTCGCCGGTCAGGCGGAACGCGACGAGAGCGATCCCGAGCTCCCCGAAGGAGTAACTCGTCTCGACCGCGTGCTCTTCGCGCGGCGCGGCCCGGTAATGGTCGATGAACGAGACGGACGCGTCCTCCCAGCCTGTCGAGCCGAGCTCGTGGAGCGCCCAGATCATCCCCGCGCCGCCGAGGTAGACGTCCGAGAATCCGTACTCCTCCTCGTCGCGCGGATGCCACGGCCAGCGCTTGCCGTCGAAGGCCGCCTCGGCTTCGGCGACGATCGTCCGGATCGCCTCCTCGGCGCGCGCCTCGTCCCACTCCGCGGCCGCGAGCGGCTCGTGCTCGGACGGACGCCAGATCTCAGCCAACGCCGGCCAGCAGGAAGGTGCGCGACTCGCGGAGCATCTCGCGGGCGATCACGATGCGCTGGATCTCCTGCGTTCCCTCGTAGATCTGCGTGATCTTCGCGTCGCGCATGAAGCGCTCGACCGGGTACTCCCGGATGTAGCCGTAGCCGCCGAGGATCTGCACCGCCTCGGTCGTGGCGGCCATCGCGACGTCGCCGCACTTGAGCTTCGCCATCGCGGACGCTTTCGTCAGCTCGGCGCCGTCGATGCCGTCGTCGGCCATGCGCCCGAAGCGGTAGAGGAGGCCGCGCGCCGCCTCGCATTCCGTCTCCATGTCGGCGAGCTTCGCCTGGATCAGCTGATGCTGGCCGATCGGCTTCCCCATGGTCTCGCGGGTCTTCGCGTACTCGAGCGCGTAGTCGGTCGCGCCCTGCGCGATGCCGAGCGCCTGCGCAGCGACGCCCGGGCGGGAGCGATCGAGGATCTGCATCGCGATCCGGAAGCCCTCACCCTCCTCGCCGAGGAGGTTCGCCGCCGGGACGCGGCAGCCGTCGAAGGTCAGCTCGCCGGTCGTCGAGCCGGAGATGCCCATCTTCGGCTCGAGCCTCGCGACCGCGAAACCCGGCGCGTCGGCCTCGACCACGAAGGCCGAGATCCCTGAATGGCCTGCGTCCGGGTCGGTCTTCGCGAAGACCGTGTAGAGGTTCGCGACCCCGGCGTTCGTGATGAAGCGCTTCGAGCCGTCGATCACGTACTCGTCGCCCTCGCGGCGCGCGGTCGTCCTCATAGCGGCCGAGTCGGAGCCGGAGCCGGACTCGGTCAGCGCGTACGCGGGCAGCCATTCCCCCGAGGCGAGCTTCGGCAGGTAGCGCTGCTTCTGCT
>JAICZB010000133.1 GCA_025933895.1 Thermoleophilia bacterium | reverse complement strand
GCGGCCCGGCGAGGTCGACGTCGAGCCGCCAGGCGCGCGGGGCGACCTCCGACCAGCGGATGAAGAGGTCGGAGAGGAACGCCTCGAGGTCGATCTCCTCGAAAGCGAATCCCGCCTGCTCGGACTTCGCGAGCAGGAGCAGCCGCTCGACGATCCGCTCCATCCGGTCCAGCTCGTCGAGCGCCACCTCGAGCTCGGGCGCATCGGGCTGCTCGCGCCGCAGCAGCTCGAGGTGCCCGCGGGCGATCGTGACCGGCGTGCGCAGCTCGTGCGAGGCGTCGTGGAGAAAGCGCTCCTGCCGCTCGAGCAGCGAGGCGCGCATCTCCGCCACGCCCTGCACCTCGGCGAGGGCCGCCTGTCGCCTCTGTGCGTGCCACACCATCGCGAGGAACATCGCCGACATGAGCGGGACCTCGAACAGCTCGCCCCAGAGCTGGATCCCGTCGAACGCGTCCGCGGAGATGCTCGCGCCCGTCGCCGCGACCACCACCGCGAGCACGGTCCACATCGTGCGCGTGGACCAGGTGCGAATGCCGTAGACGATCGTGAGGCTGATCCAGACGAAGTGGAACGGGATCGTCTCCCAGCTCGGCCACGCGACCATCGCCACCCAGTTCCCAGCAGCGAAGACGGCCCAGGCCGCCTCGAGCGGATTACGCCGTAGCCAGCCGATAGCCCGCATTCCGCACCGTCTCGATCGCCGCCTCCGGGCCGAGCTTCTGCCGCAGCCTGCGCACGCACACGTCGACGACGTTCGAGCCCGGATCGAAGTCGTAGCCCCACACCTCGGCGAGCAGCCGCTCCCTGCTCAGCACCTCGCCCGCGTGCACGAGCAGGTGGTGGAGGAGCCGGAACTCGCGGTCGGAGAGGTCCGCGGTGCGCTCGCCGACTCCTGCCTGCCGGCGCGCGACGTCGAGGACGACGCTGCCGCCGCGCAGGACGTGCTCGTCGCCGAAGGTCGCCGCGCCGCGCAGGCGCACGCGGATCCGCGCCAGCAACTCGTCGAGCGAGAACGGCTTCGCGACGTAGTCGGTGGCCCCGAGCTCGAAGCCGCGGAGCTTCGTCTGGACGTCGCCGCGCGCGGAGAGGATCACGACCGGCAGGTCCGGCTTCGTGCGCTGCAGCTCCCGGAGCACCTGCAGCCCGTTGAGCCCCGGCAGCAGCAGGTCGAGGACGACGAGATCCCAGCGCGCACCCGTCGCGAGGTCGAGACCCGCGCGCCCGTCCCCGGACGCGACCACGGTGTAGCCCTCGGCCTCGAGGCCCCGCCTGAGAAACGCCTGGATTCGGGCCTCGTCCTCGATGACCAGAATGCGCATTCCGCCCTCCCCGGGCGAATCTACACCGTTTCCGATGACGTGCAGATGACCGGCGAATGACACGTTCGTCATGAGTCGGGCGCGGGCGCGCCGCCCCTGATAGGACGTCGTCCGATGCGGCTCGGAGTAAAGCTCCTGCTGGTCGCCGTGGCCCTCACGGCGGCGGGCGTGATGATCGGGTTCTACGTCTCGAACCTGACGACGCTCGCCGGGTCGCCGTCCTATGCCCTCCCCGTCCAGGACGCGAGCAGCGGCCACCCGGTCGTCAACCTCCAGATCGAGACCGTCGCGGCGGTCGGCCCGGAGCTCAGCCGGAACCCCGACTGGGTCTCGTACCTCGTCAGGGACAACGGGCAGTGGAAGCGGAAGACGGTCTGGGATCTCCCGGCGCACGCGACCGTCCACGTCACGATCTACAACTTCGACGGCGCCAGCGGCTTGCGGAACCCGTTCCTCGCCAGGCCGCAGGGCATGGTCGGCAACAGGATCCTCGTCGACGGCAAGCCGACCGACGCGATCGACCCGAACGACGCCTCGCACACGTTCGCTGTGCCGGCGCTCGGGCTCATCCTCGCGATCCCGGGCGTCCCCGACGACGCGAAGAACCCGTGCGGCTATGCGCCTTGCTCGGTCGCGAAGTACGACCACCGCACGATCAAGTTCACGTTCCACACGACGACGCCCGGCCACTTCCGCTGGCAGTGCTTCGTCCCGTGCGCGGCCGGCTGGCTCGACGGCTTCGGCGGCCCGATGCAGACGATCGGCTACATGGACGGCTTCCTCAACGTGAGGGCCTGATGGCGACCGCGGATCCGAACGCGGCGGCCGCGCCGCCGAACGACTCCACGAACCACGGCCTGCGCGTCGTCGTCGCCTGGTTCGTCCTGAGCGCGATCGCCACGCCTCTCGTCGCCATCTTCGTCGGCCGTCTCATCCCGCCGGGCAACGCGAGCGTCCAGGGCACGGAGCAGGTCTTCGACAACACGTGGATGTTGTCGGTGATCACCCCGGTCATCTGCCTGCTCGTCGTCTTCTTCGCCTACGGCCTGGGCTCGTTTCGCGCCACGTCCGACGCGGTGGTGGACGGCCCGCCGCTGCGGAACGACGCGCGCATCCAGGTTCTCTGGATGGTCGGCACGAGCGTGATCGTGCTCTTCCTCGCCGGCTTCGGCACCTACGAGCTGTTGCAGAACGGCGCCGGCGGCGGGCAGGGGCCGAATCCGATCGCCGTCCCGAGCGGCTCCAAGTTCCAGGTGCAAGTGGTCGCGCAGCAGTGGCAGTTCACGTACCGCTATCCGTCGCTCGGAGGCATGGAGTCGAACCAGCTCTACCTCCCGGCGGACACGGACGTCGAGCTGCACGTGACCTCGCTCGACGCCATCCACTCCTTCTGGGCGTACGAGCTGGGTGTGAAGGCGGACGCCAATCCCGGCGTCGACAACGTCGTCTTCGTGAAGACGAAGGGGCCGGGAGTGTTCCACGTCCGGTGCGCCGAGCTCTGCGGGCTCTGGCATCCCTACATGTTCAACAACGGCCACGTCGTCGACTCCGGGCAGTTCCAGGCCTGGGCGGCGAAGCAGCAGAAGCTCTACGCCGCGATCAAGCCGTTCATGGACAAGCCGGAGTCGGACGGCGGAGCGCCGTACTCGAAGACGTACTTCCCCGCCCCCGATAGGAGAGCCGGATGACCGAAGCCGCGATTGCCCCTCCCCCGCCGCTGTGGCGGCGCCTACTCGGCTTCAACCTGCTGACCGGCATCGTCCTCGGCATCGGCGGCTGGTACGTCGGCTGGTACGGCGCTCACGCCATCTCCGGGCCGAGCATCGAGTACTTCGGCGACACCGACTACAACGAGCTGTCCGTCTACCTCGCCTACATCGGCGGTGTGATCGGCTTCCTCGTCGGTCTCGGCTTCCTCAACTACCCGTTCGCGCGCCTGCGCGGCTACCCGCCGTCGCTGCGCGAGAAGGAGACCGGCGGCTGGACGCGCTACTTCGGGCTCTGCACCGACCACAAGGTCGTCGGCATCCAGTACCTCTGGGGCATCGGGCTGTTCTTCTTCATCGGCGGACTCAACGCCATGCTGATCCGCACCGAGCAGCTCAGCCCGCACAGCCAGTCCTTCCCGATGGGGACGTACCTCACGATCGTCGGGATGCACGGGACGATGATGATGGGGATGATGACGAGCGGGATCCTGGGCCCGTTCGCGAACTACCTCGTGCCGATCATGATCGGCGCCCGGCGGATGGCGTTCCCGCGGATCGAGGCGCTCACCTTCTGGCTGCTGATGGCGGCCGGCGCGATCCTCACGACGACGATCTTCTTCGGCGGCTTCCCGACCGGCTGGACGGGCTACGCGCCGCTCCAGACCGAGGCGAACGCGGGGATCGACAACTACATCCTGTTCTTCGCGCTCGTCGGCATCTCGATGACGCTGCTCGGCCTGAACATGATCGCGACGATCCTGACGATGCGCGCGCCGGGCCTGACGTGGACGCGCCTGCCGATCTTCGTCTGGGGCGTCCTCTCGACGGCGGTGCTGATGGTGCTCGCGGCGCCGGTGCTGGTCGCGGTGCTCGCGATGGGCGCGCTCGACCGGACGGCACAGACCTCGTTCTTCAACGCCGCGGCCGGCGGTAGCAGCTACCTGTACGAGAACCTCTTCTGGGTCTTCGGCCACCCGGAGGTGTACATCCTCGCCCTGCCGGGCTTCGCGATCGTCCTCGAGCTGCTGCCGGTGTTCTCGCGCAAGCCGCTGTGGGGCTACCGGCTCGCGGTCGCCGGGCTGCTCGGCGTGTCGCTGCTCTCGTGGTTCGTCTGGCAGCACCACCTGTTCGTGAGCGGCATCAACGGCGACCTGCGCCCCTTCTACATGCTCTCGACCGAGCTCATCTCCATCCCGACCGGCTTCACGTTCCTCTGCGGGATGATGACGCTCTGGCGCGGGAGCATCCGCTTCACGGTGCCGATGCTCTTCTGCCTCGCCTGGTTCTTCAACTTCCTCATAGGCGGGCTCTCGGGCGTGTTCCTCTCGGACGTGCCGAGCGACGTGACGACCCACGGCAGCTTCTTCTCGATGGCGCACTTCCACTACACGATCATGGGCGGACTCGTCTTCACGTTCTTCGCGGCGATCTACTACTGGCTGCCGAAGATGACCGGCTGGGAGCTGAACGAGCGGCTCGGGAAGATCCACTTCTGGACGATGTTCGTCTTCTTCA
The DNA here is from genome assembly GCA_025933895.1 of Thermoleophilia bacterium. Classification (GTDB taxonomy): domain Bacteria; phylum Actinomycetota; class Thermoleophilia; order Gaiellales; family Gaiellaceae; genus Palsa-739. The sequence continues at coordinate 2,210 of JAICZB010000133.1, read as the reverse complement.
ACTCGACCTTTGCGCCGCTGTTCGCCGCCGGCTTCCTCGGCCAGTCCCGCCGCGCGCCGGTGTACACGGGCAACCTCAAGTTCCTCAACGACTGGGTCTCGATCTCGGCGTTCCTGCTCGGGATCTCGATGCTGGTCTTCCTCTACAACCTCGTCCGCTCGGTCGCCTTCGTGAAGAAGCCCGCCGAGGCGAATCCGTGGTCGTCGCGCTCGATCGAGTTCCAGCTCCCGTCGCCGGTGCCGGTGCACAACTTCGACCGCATCCCGGTCTTCTCCAGCGATCCCTACGGCTACGGCGAGGGACCGGCTCCGAGCTGGGTCGTGCCCGCCGGAGCCCCCGCGGGGAGAGAGTGATGGCCGCCGCCGAGCCGCTCGCACACGAAGGCACGAGCTACGCCGTCGTCGAGGAGGAGCCGCCCGAGCTCCTCGGCCGGAACCTCGTCTCGGCGAGCTACCTGCTCGCCGGCGCGACGGCCTTCTTCTTCGTCGCCTTCCTGTTCGCGTACTTCTATCTGCGCTCCCTGAACAACGCCGACATGTGGAAGCCGGCGGGTATCGACGCCTCGGTCGGCTGGGGCACCGCGGTCGTCGCGTGCTACGTCGTGAGTGCGGCGCTCGTCCGGATCGGGCTGACCGACCATCTCGCGCTGCGGCGCAGTCAGTGGCGGATGAAGGGGCTCGCCGCGCTCCTGGTCGGGGTCGTCGGGCTCGTCCTCCAGGTGATCGCCTGGACGCACGAGGGTTTCGGCCCTGCCGACGGCGGCTTCGCCAGCGTGTACTTCGGCTGGACGGCCTTCCTGTTCCTCTTCGTGCTCGGGACGATGCTCTGGCTGCAGATGACCGTAGCCATGTCGCTGCGCTACGCACAGGCCGAAGGCGGCGTTCCGGCGGGCCATGCATCCGGCGATCCGGACCGGACGGCGCACGACATCCGCGACCCGCTCTCGCTCGTCCGCGCCGAGCTCGTCGGCGTCAGCTTCTACTGGACGTTCCTCGCCGGGATCGCAGTCGTCACCTGGGTCGTCCTCTACCTCATCTAGATGGATCCGCTGCCGCTCGTCGTGTGCGGGACGGCGGCGGCGCTGTACGCGCTGGGACGCCGGGGAAAGACGCGGCCCTGGCGCGAGGCGAGCTTCTACAGCGGCGTCGTGCTCACGTTCGTCGTGCTCGAGCGGCCGTTCGACGACTGGGCGGACAGCTGGCTCTCGGTCCACATGGCCCAGCACGTCGTCCTCATGACGGTGGTCCCGCCACTCGTCGTGCTCGGGCACCCGTGGCCGCGCATGTGGCTGCCGTTCCCGCTGCGAGCGCGCCGCGCGGTCGGCAGTGCGCTGTCGGGCTCGCCGTCGTTCCGGCGCAGCGCCGGTCTCCAGAAACGCCCTGCGGTCGCGCTCGCGGTGCAGTCGGCGATGGTCGGCGTCTGGCACGTGCCGCAGCTGTACGACGCGGCCGCGCGCAACGAGTGGATCCACGTCCTCGAGCACGTCTGCTTCGTCGCGCCTGCTCTCGTGTTCTGGGGCGCGCTGCTCGAGGCGCCGCCCGTGCGCGCGCGCATCGACCATTTCCACCGTGCCGTCTGGTTCACCGCGGCGATGATCCCGAGCTGGATCCTCGCCGTCGTGCTCGCCTTCGCCACCGCGCCCCTCTACGCCGCCTATCCGTCGCTGACCGACCAGCAGGTGGCCGCCGGTGTGATGTGGGTGCCGGGATCGCTCACGTACTTCGTCGCCGCGCTGTTCTTCTTCTACCGCTGGCTCGAGCCCGGCGCCTCCGAGGCGCCGACGGTCGTCGAGCCCCGACCCGAGGAGCTCTCATGGACGTGACCGCTTCCTTCCTCGCCGGCTCGATCCTCGGCTGGGCCCTCCCGCTCGCCCTGCTGATCGCGATCCTGATCTGGTGGACGGTCGTGCTGCGTCGTCGCTCGGGCGACGACGCCTAGCCGGAGCTCCGGCCGAAAGCACAGCCCTTCCCCCGGCCGTGTTCGCGACGGTCCTCTTAGAACTCGCATCGAAATGAAGCACGGGTTGTCCGGCCGCGCTGGTCGGCGCGATCCTGCGTCCTCGGTCGCGTGAATAGCGCTGCTATTCACGCTTCCTGCGGCCTTGACTCGCACTCGACCATCGCACCCGGTCAGCGCGTGGTCGTTCCGAAACGAGTTCTTAGGGAACCCTCATTGCTCTCTCACTCTCGTCCTAGGCAGAACGGGCACTC
>JAICZB010000093.1 GCA_025933895.1 Thermoleophilia bacterium | reverse complement strand
TCTAGTAGGCGTCACGCGAGCGACGGCTGCGCCTGTGACGGGGCCTGCCTGACGGCGGCCCCGTCACAGGTATTCCCTACGGCTGGGTCGGCGGACCGCCTATGGGACGTCCTCCGCCGTCGAAGACTGTGCTGAGGCCCGGCTTGATGTACGCCTGACCGCCCGCGCTTGGGATGTAGCTTGCAACGAACTCCGGAGTACCGGCTTGGTCGTCGACCTCCACGAGATACGCGCGTTCGTTCGGGTCGCCCATGCCATTCACGAGCTTGTTGATCGTGAGCGGTGCGTTGGCCGCGAAACCGGACGGATCCGGTGTTTGGAACTTGAACGCGCAGGCTCCACCGGCATAGGGAAGCGTCAGGACCGATCCAACCGTCAGAGAGGCTTGCTCCGCCTGCGCAGCCTGCGCAGCCGAATTGCATGCGCCGTTGCCAAGCGGAGCAACGCTTGCATTGTTCCCTACCGGGTCCACACCCTCGTCTTTCAACTCCGCGCCGCTCGAATCGAGGTACTGGACCGAATTGATCGGCGCTTGGCCATTCGCGTTCAACCAATCCCGTACGGCATAGGCGAGCATCTGAGCCTCGAAGCTTGCGTGTACTTCTGATGGCTGGTCGGCAGCCGCAACCTTCACGCTGAGGAGCGATCCGTTCATAGAAGCAGAGAGAATGCTGCCGTCGCCGAAGCTGCTCTGCACCTGCGAAACGAGACCGTCGATTCCCTGGGCAGTGGTCTGCGCGTTCTTCGGAGTCGAAGCGCCTCCCCCGGTCGCTGCCGCCGCGATCCCAGCTGCTCCTACCGCGATCGCGAGTCCGAAGACGACCCGCCAGCGCATGGTACGAAGGCGGGATCCCCGAGTCGAAAAACGGGCGCCGTGCAGCCAACCTGGTGCCCCGAACCGGGAGCGCCGCCGGCCCGCTTGCATAACGTGTGTACGGATCTGGCGTCGAGTCTCAGCGTCCGGAGCCGGCAGATCGGCCCGAAACTGGCGAAGAAGCTTCATCTCGTCTCTCATCGTCCTACCTCCTCGACGGCACTCGTAGTCTCTACCTCCACTTTCCCGCTACCGCCGAGACGGTTCCGCATGTGATCACGAGCACGGCTGAGCCGTGACTTCACCGTCCCGACTGGCAGGGACAAGGCCTGGGCGATGTCGCCATCACTCAACTCAGCCCAAGCGTGTAACAGGAGAACATCCCGCTCCGCAGGCCGAAGTTCTGCGAGCGCTTGCGCAAGATGGGCGTTCTCTGCCCGAGCGTCGAGCCGTTCCACAGCCGCCTCGTCATCCTGCGCGACCGGGTCGAGACCCGTGCGAGCATAAGCACGCAGCATACGGCGCTCCTTGCGCCAATGGTGCTGGAGTAGGTTCGCTGCAATCCCATACAGCCAGGGCCGAACCGGACGCGACGCGTCGAAGTCGCTCCAGCGCCGATAGGCGATAACGAACGTATCTGCCGCAAGGTCATCGGCCGCCGCGCTGCCTAGACGCCGGGCGAGATAGCCGTGTAGCGAGTCAAGCTCGGCCTCGAACACCTCCTCGAACTTGTCCTCCACACACCTGGTTTCCCGCAACGCGCAGAACAGTTCCGGCACGTTGGTACCTAGCGCCGATGGACTGGCCTGTGGACTGTTCACCATCCAGTCCAGTTGATGTTGAACGGCGAAGGAGTTCCGCCTAGGTTCCAATCGCCATCCGAATCGGTGACTTTGTCACTATCGAGGTTAGCCCACCTATCCGAAGTATCGATCGTGGTGTAGGGCTTGCTCGAGGTCTTGAACTGCCAAGAGATCTGTCCATTAGGCCCCCAAGTCATCGCGTAAGAAGGGCCGGTCTTGTTTGGATTCACGAACGCCTCAGCGAACGCCATGCTCCAGCCGTCCATGAAGCCAAGAGATCCACTTTGGGTCCACACCCCATTGCCATTCCAGAAGAACTCCCATCCGTTAGCGGCCTCCGCCACTGTAAAGAGTCCTCCATTGCCAAATGCCGTAATACCATGGTGATACGGGCAGTGACCGATAGAACTTCCGCTCACGAAGTACTCCAGAAATACGTCGGTCGCTGCGCCAGAAACGCAGTCGCTCGACCAATCCGAAGACTGAGAAACTTCACCACCCTGGATGTAGCCGGGATTAGACGCACCCGTATTTTGGAAGATCGCGACGGTGGCGGCTATGCCGCCGGTAGAGTTAGTGTGCCCCGTTCCCGCAAGGTAAGCACGGGTGCCGTTGTCGGACCCGCCGCCGGTCGACGCCGGGCGGTACCGGATACCTTGGCTGTCACACACCCCCGTGCTGGGGTTGCACGGCGCCGGACCGGTGCTAGTGGCGGAAGCGTTAGCAGCCGGGAGGGCACACAGGAGAAGTACTGATGAAAGAAGGAGACGAGCTGCTTGTCTCACGGCGGGACTCCCTTCACGATCCGAGGCGGGTTGTCCGGACGCCGCAGTAGATCGACCATACGACGTCCCCGGTCAGACGTCAATGCCGCATGCCCGAGAGGCGGTCCCTGCGATCCCGAATCCGTCTCGCGGACGACCCTCGACCCGACAACTCACAGGCCAACGCCTGGCAGTTCGGGCTTTCCTCGATCCTTGGGGTCTGAACGGCGCTCCGCGCGCAGCAAGCGTGCGCGTGCTACGCGCTCACGGTCGGCCGCGGTCCGCCGTGGACGCCGCATCAAATGCTGGCCGAGTTGCTCGTGCCTTTGACCGATGCGACCAAGCGCTTCGCCGCCGCGCGTCGTCGGAGCCCGCGGGTAGCACGTTCGGGCGTGGCGGTCGGGTTGAGTCCGGGCACGGGCGTCTCTCGTTCGAGCCACTCGCGATCTACGAGGTAGATGGAGCTTCGATTTGAGCGCCGCTGCAAGCGACGTAGCCCCATTCAGTCTGACGGCTTAGCTGCCGAGTCGCCAGCTACTCGACTGCGAGCGCGTGAGCCGACTGGTTCGGGTCGTCGACCTTGGCACGGCGATAGGCGAGCACCACGTTCCTGGCAGGGTCGCGGCGCGCCGTCTGGCACCACTCGGCGAGCAGGCGGCGACGCAGATGCATCCTTGATGCGGCGCACCTCGTCCCGGCACTCAGGAGGGCGACCGGAACAATTGCGTCGCGGCGGCTCGAACCGTTCCTCTCGCAGCCTCTGAGGGTGCGCTAAGAGCTCCGAGGAGGCACTTCTCTCAGAAGTGCATCTGTGTCTCGCTGATCATGTGGCAGTTGACTCATGCGCAGCGAGGGACGAAGAGGGCCGTCGTTAGATGTCGATGCCCCGGTCGAGCTCGAGGCTGCGCTCGGGGACGAGCTGTCGCTCGAGCTCGATCAGGCGGCGGAGGCGGAGCAGTCGCTCGACGTCCTGGTCGCGATCGCGCGCGCCGAGCATGCGGGCGAGGTCGTCAGCAGAGGCGATCTGGGGCCGGAAGCCGCGGCCAAGTGGCTCGCGCTGTGCGCGTCGGCGCAGGTCGTCGTAACCGCGCGTACCCGCCGGCTCCGGGACGAGCTTGAGCTCACCAGCGCTCGTCTCTAGCTCAACTACAGGCCAGGCTAGTTTGGCCAAGTCAAGCCTCTTTCCGTCCGTGCGACGGGCGTCGAGGTGCTTGAGCGCACGCTCGAGCCGCTCGAAGTTCTCCCCGCGCATGGACGGCGCGATGTCGATCCCGTCTGTCAGCTCGCGCGTGCCGTGGATGACACGGGCGAAAGCGCCTATCACGACGAAGCTGACACCTTCCGCTTGGAGAGCCCTGAGCGCTTCGTAGGGGTGGAACTCGGCGGAAGCCCGGCCGGCCACGATTCTCCCCTCACCGTCCTGTCCGAGCACGGTCGCGCATGCGCGTTCGAAGCAGCCACTCGACCCGCTCGCTCGGCGTCTCGAGCAGGGCCTCGCGTAGCTCCTGGTCTGCGCTCTCGTCGACGGGGACCAGGGTGAGCGGGAGGTCGAAGCCGCAGGCGTGGATGATCTGCATGAGGCTGTCGATCGGAGGCGAGATTGCGCCCTGCTCCCAGCGGGCGATGACCGTGCGCTCGCGCCCGCTCAGCTCCGAGAGCTCCTTCTGGGTGAGGCCGGCCCGCAGCCGCGCCTCGCGGATCAGCTCCCCACCACGGTGCACACCGTAAGTGTATAGCTCTTAGCGCACGCGATCAGTAATCGCTACATGAGGCATATTTGCTATCCTCCTTGTTTCGATTCGAGGAGGAGGCAGCGATGGAGTCGATGCTGACCGCGCGCCAGGTCGCAGAGCTGCTCGGGGTGCACGAGAACTGGGTCTATGACCTGGCGGCCCGCGGCGAGCTCCCGAGCTACAAGATCGGCGGCACCCGCCGCTTCGTCAGGGAGGAGGTGTTCGGCTGGATCGCGGAGCATCGCGAGCCGGAGCATCGCCGGGCGCCTCGCCGCGGCGCGCCGAAGCGGACCTTGCCGCCTGCCAACCGACGCCCTCCGCAAGATGGAGAGCGTCGGTCGAAGACTGCGCCCCCGCCGCGCAGCGGGGATGACCCGCAGCCACGGCTGTTCGAGTGAACGGGGAGGTCGAGCGATGAGGAGGAAGGCGTGCATCGTCAGACGCGGCAACCGCTGGGCGGTGAAGCAGCCTCTCCCTGACGGGCGCTACCGGTGGCAGACGGTCGGCCCAAGGAAGCGCGACGCCGAAAAGCTGCGCGACGAGATCAACCGGCGCGTCGCGCTCGGGGCACTCTGGCCTTCGGAGCCGCAGACCTTCGCGGAGTTCGTCGACGGGTGGCTGGAGCGCTACGCACAGCGGGTACGACCGGCGACGCTCGCGAGCTGCCGTGACTCGCTGCGGCGGCTCGCGGTCTTCGACGACTGGCAGCTCGAGACGATCCGCGCCGGCGACGTGGAGGATCACGTCTTCGCGGTCGCACAGCAGGCGCCAAGGACAGCCGAACTCATGCTCGACACGCTGAAGATGATCCTGCGCAACGCGAAGGAGCGCGGCCAGACGATCGAAGAGAGCGTCCTACGCGTGCGGGCGCCTCGTCGAGAACGCCGCGAGATGCGTTTCCTCGACTGGAACGAGGTCGAGCGGCTCGCTTCCGAAACGGTCGAGCCCTACGGCAACCTCGTCCGCTTCGCCTGCCTGACCGGGATGCGCCAGGGCGAGCTGTTCGCCCTCCGCGACCGGGCGCTCGACCTCGGGGGAGCCGCGCTCGTGGTGGACGCCGGCGCGCGCGAGGGGGCGATCGTCCCGACCAAGACCGCCGCCGGCCGGCGTCGCGTTCGCCTCTCCGGGGAAGCGCTGCGCATCCTCCGTGAGCAGCTGCTCGCCCGGGCGCCGAACGACCTGGGGCTCGTCTTCCCGACGCCGAACGGAAGCGTCTGGCGCAAGGACAACTTCATGGCTCGCGTCTTCCGGCCCGCCGTGCGGCGCGCTGACATGGCGCCGCTTCGCTTCCACGATCTCCGGCACACGTATGCGGCGCTGATGGTCGCCGCGGGGGCTCACCCGAAGCTGCTGCAGGCGCAGCTCGGCCACACCTCGATCAACGTAACGCTGAACACGTACGGCCACCTCTTCCCGGACGCCTTCGTCGACGTCGGCACAGCGCTCGACAGGATCGTCCAAGGCGCGGAAGCGCGTGCCTCGTGAAGGTCCGCGAGGTGCTTCGACTGCTCGCGGACGACGGGTGGGAGGTCGTCACGACTCGGGGCAGCCACCGGCAGCTGAAGCACCCTTCCAAGCCCGGGCGCGTGACGGTCGCCGGCAAGGGATCCGACGACTTGCACCCCAAGACAGCGGTCAGCATCCTTCGTCAGGCAGGCTTGAGGCAATGACCAGCTTCGAGGAACAGGCCAAGCGCTATTTGATCCTCATCGAGGGTGGACCGCCGTCGAACTTCTCGGCCTGGTCGCCCGACCTACCGGGCTGCGCCGCCACGGGCGACACGCTCGAGGAGGTCGAGCGGGAGATGCGCGCCGCGATCGCCCTCCACCTCGAGGGGCTCGCCGAGGACGGAGAGCCGATCCCGGAGCCCTCCGGGCCTGGCGTGTACGTCGAGCGCGCAACGGCAGTAGCCTGACCCCGGATCGACTCGCCTGCCCCCGACGATCCACGATCTCCCATGCTCTTCAAAGCGCGCCGTTTTCGTGCGTTTCGGCGTGCGCTCGTGAGCGCGCGGGTTGCATATGGGTCGCAAACGCCGGTTAGCGTCGCCTCCGCGAGCAACAAGAAAGGGCCTGTTTCCAGGCCCTTTCTCGATGGAGCTAGCCGGGCTCGAACCGGCGACCTCCTGGGTGCGATCCAGGCGCTCTCCCAGCTGAGCTATAGCCCCGCGGCGGTTCAGTGTAGCTAGGCCGCCGCTCGCTTTTCCTCGAGCTTTCCGGCCCGGATCGTCTCGGCCATGTCCTTCGATTCCTCCCGGTAGACGCTCCCGTCGTCGAACTCGATCCACGGGAACTTCTTCTGGCCGGTCTTCTCGATCGTCCGGCCTCGGCTCGAGCTCTTGAACGACGAGCCCTCCTGGACGAGCTCGTAGTCGACGCCCGACTCGTCGAGCGCCTTCTGGACACGCCAGCACGGATGGCCCCCGAACTTCGCCCACATGCCGCTGCAGCGGTGCAGCTTCACTGCCATCTGGATCCTCCTCCTCGTCGACCCCGACGACGGTCCTACGATACGAGGATGCGAGCGGTTTACGAAATCCGGCCGCCGAGCTGGGGCGAGACGCTCGCGATCCTCCAGTCGGTGAGCCTGCCGGACGGGCCGGAGCGGGTGCGCGCCCGCGTCGTCGGCGTCGACGGAGTCCACGTCACCGTCGAGTTCCCGGCACTCGACGGGGAGACGAGCGCCGAGCAGCTCCTCGCCGCGTGCGTCGCCGGCGAGTGGGCCGATCGCGGCGACGTCGAGTCGTGCCGGCTCGTCGAGGTGGAGTGGCCCGAGAGGTTGCCCGGGCCGGCGTTCCCTGCGAGCTCGGGCGTCTCGATCGGCGCGATCGTCAAGCCGGCGCTCGGGCTGACTCCTGGGGAAGCGGCAGCTGTCGCGGCGGAGCTCGCGGCGGGCGGTGCGGTCCTCGTAAAGGACGACGAGCTGCAGCGATCGTCGCCGGAGCGAGTCCGTGGGATCAACGCCGCGATCCCGGAGCACGTCCTGTACGCGGCGAACGTCACCGGCGGCGACGCGGACGCAATCGTCGAGGCGGGAGCGCGCGCGCTGATGGTGAACGCGTTCCTCGCGGGCCTCGGCTCGATCGCCCGGCTGCGTGCGTACGGCCTGCCGATCTTCGTCCACCGCGTCGGCTCGGCGTTCCTGCGGCGCGGGGGCCCGGTGTCGGTCTCGGCGCGCGTACTCGCCGAGCTCACGCGGCTGCTCGGCGCGGATTACGTCCAGGTCGGATCCTTCTCGGCGCGCACGTTCGACACGGACGACGAGGTGCGGGAGCAGATCGAGGCCGCGCGGCCGGCGACGGCGGTGATCGGCGGCGGAGTCGGGGCGGAGAACGCCCGCGAGCAGCTCGAACGGGCGGGCACTCGCGACGGCGTGATGCTCCTCCTCGGCTCGGCCGCTTACGCGCATCCGGACGGCCTGCGCGCGGGGGTCGCCGCCGCGGTCTCAGCCGTCGAGGGCTAGGCGGCGAAGAGCGTCAGCTCCGGGTCGCGCTCGCCGCGCAGGACGGCGAGGTCGACCGCGACGCAATGGATGCCACGCGACTCCGCGAGCGCGACCGCCTGCGGCTTCAGCCGTTCGGCGGCGAGGATCCCGCGGCAGCCGGCCTTCGCCGGATCGCGGCGGATGAAGTCGAGATACCGCGTTAGCTGCTCGACCGCCTCGATCGTCCCGACGCGCTTCACCTCGACCGCGACCCACTCGCCGGCGTCGTCACGGCACATGAGGTCGACCGGCCCGATCTCGGTCTGCCACTCGCGGCGCACGAGCGTCAGCGGCTCGCCGAGCGACTCGGGCGCGGCGGCGAGCGCCTCCTGCAGGTCTCGCTCGACGCCGTCCTTCTGCAGGGCGGCCGACTCCCCCATGTCGTGCACGACGTCGCTCAGCACCTCGAGCAGGCGGATCTCGAGCGCGTCGTCGCTCTTCGGCTTCGTCACGACGAGCCGGTCGCCCTCGTCGGCGAGGAAGGTCGGCGCCGTCATCCAGTTCAGCGGCTTGTAGCCCCCGGCGTCGTCGTGGACGAGCACCGAGCCGTCGCCTTTGAGGATGAGAAGCCGGACCGCCTCGGGCAGCACGGCAGAGACGCGGCCGGAGTAGGTGACCTCGCAGCGGGCGACGATGAGACGCACGCCGCGCAACCTACTGTCTGTTTCGGACAGGTCCCATGACAGGGCCGATGGTGCTAGATATGATAATGCCATGTTGGCACCGCCTCTACGCCTGCCGATCGCGCTCCATCCTCTGATCCGCGAGGCGAAGCGGCGGGCGAAGAGAAGGCATCTGCTCGTCGCCACGGCTGCGATTCTGATCGCCGCACCCG
>JAICZB010000067.1 GCA_025933895.1 Thermoleophilia bacterium | reverse complement strand
GAGGTCCTCGGTGCGGAACACCCGCTCGTAGTCCTCGATCCCCGCCGCACGCAGCTCGTCGATCTCCCGGCGCGACGTGGGCCAGAACTGCGCCTGGAGCTCGCCGCCGAGGCAGCGCAGCGCAGCGGCCGAGAGAACCGCCTGCCGGGTGCCTCCGATCCCGATCGCGAGGTGGTCGTTCGTGCCGCGGATCGCCGCCGAGATCGCCGCGGTCACGTCGCCGTCCTGGATGAGCTTGATGCGGGCGCCCGAGTTGCGGATCTCCTCGATCAGGTCGTGATGGCGCGGACGGTCGAGGACGATAGTCGTCACGTCGTTCACGCGCCGGCCGAACGCCTCGGCGATCGCCTCGATGTTCTCCCCGACCGGGCGCAGGAGGTCGATCGAGCCGCGGGCGAGCGGGCCGACGGCCATCTTCCGCATGTAGATGTCGGGCAACGTCGTGAAGCGGCCGGGATCTCCGACCGCGATCATCGACATCGCGCCGTTGCCGCCGCGCGCCACGACGCCGCGGCCCTCGAGCGGGTCGAGCGCGAGATCGACCTCCTTCCCCCCGGAGCCGACGATCGCTCCGGGAGCGAGACCGCCGGACTGGTCGAGCGAGCCGAAGACGACGCGCCCACTGATGGGCAACACGTCGAGCGTGGCACGCATGCCGGTCGCCGCCGTCTCCTCGGCCGCGTCCTCGTCCGCCCGGCCGAGCCAGCGGGCCGAGACGAGCGCCGCACGTTCGGTCGCGCGCAGGTACGCCTGGCACTGGCAGGGCCGCTCCTCCTCGGCCGCGTACTCCGCGTTCTCGCTCACCGCGTGACCGTGCGGCTCTGCTCGGCGGCGTCGAGGACGAGATCCGCGACCGTGCGCGCAGCCTTGTCGGCGTTCTCGTTCTCGATCACCGGTACGCCGGCCCGCTCCGCCCGCGTGACGACGATCTCCTGCAGGCGGCGGATGTCCTCGAAGCGCTCGAGGTAGCGAGACTCCGGCCGTTCGGAGTCCTCGTCGCGGAAGTGGAAGTGGCGGAGGTGGTCCTCCTCGTCCTCGATCGAGAGCACGACGAAGACAGAGACCGCGAGATCGGGCCGGGGCAGCTCGACCATCCCGGGCACGAGGTGCACGCCCTCGAGCACGAGCGACCAGCCCTCCTCGAGCGCACGCTCGGACGAGGCACGGACGCCGACGAGCACGTTTCGCGCCTGCTCCCGGAAACCGAACTCGAGCGGGTCGTCCGCATCCGGATAGGCGTCGCCGGCCTCGAAACTCGACTGGTGGATCGACGGCATGAAGTCGCTCGAGAAGAAGGCGCGCATCGTCTGCCGCACGAAGTCGGTCGAGGTGACACGCGTGATCCCGAAGCGATACGCGAGCTCCGTCGCGACCGTCGACTTGCCGGTGCCGGTCGCACCGCCGATGAACACCATGATCGGCAGATCGAGCTCGCGGAGCTCCTGGTAGCGGCGCACGCGCTTGATCGACTCGCGGCCCTCCTCCTCGCCGAGCACCTCCACCGCGAGCGCCTCGAGCCGCTCCAGCTCGATCTCGCCGCGGCCGCGCTGGAGGAGCTCGTCGCTCACGCGGCTCGCGAGCGCATACGCACGATGTCCCGCGACGCCGGCCGCCATCAGCGAGCGAGCCATCAGACCGCGTGAGTACGGCAGCCCGAGCTCTCCGCCGCCGAGCGGGAGCGGCATGATCCGCCTCGGCTCGTTCATCCCCGCTCCCGGCGGCGGCAAAGCCGGCGCCTACGCCCTGTGGTGAGCTCCGTCGAGCCTGCGCTCACGCGCGGCTCCGGTCGGGCACGAGCGAGAGCACGCGGTCGTCGAGCTCGTCCGAGACGACGTCGTTCGCGGCCAGGATCACTTCCACTCCCCGCGCCAAGGCCGCCTCGGCCACCACGTCGACCGCTGCCGCCTTGAGCTCGACGAGGAAGACGTCCGCTTCGACTCGCTCGAGCTCCTCGCGCAGCGCGTCACGCCGTGCCAGGTTGCGCGAGAGGTGGACGATCTCGGCGTCGAGACCCTCCGTCGGCGCCGGGCCGGTCGTGAAGACGGCGGTCCGGCGGCCGCGCAGCGGCTCGGCCGGGCGCAGGCGCAGGTCGGCCGCGACTACCGGCACGTCCGAGATCGAACGGATCGCCTCCCGGTCGGCGCCGCCCGTGTCGACGACGAGGTCGGAGACGAGGACGCGATAGGCGTTCAGGCCCGCGCGCGGGTCGTGGCCTCCGTTCGCGACGAGGATCCTCGTGTCCACCTCGACGGGCGGGATGGCGGCGCCGCTCCCGTCGAACACGAGCAGCTCGGGATCGAGTTGCGCGGCGAGCGAAGCGCCCGCGAGGACGTTCGATACGAACGGCGCCCCCGCGAGACCTCCCCCGGCGCGGCGACAGCCGATCGCCGGAACGCCTGCCAGCGCAGCCGCCTCGAGGTGGTCGGACGCGGCGTGCCTGCCGGAGCGCGAGAGCGCGACGAGGTCGTCCAGCGTCGGCGGCGTCTCGACGAGCTCCGGCTCCGCCGGCCCGCCGCGGCCCATCGCCACGACGACGACGCGGCGGTCGCCGCCGAGGACGCGCGCGACGTGCCCGGCGACGGCGGTCTTCCCGATCCGCTTGCCGAGGCCGATCACGGCGAGCGACGGTGTCTCGACCGGCTGGAGCGGCGGCGGGTCGAAACGGAAGTCGGCTCCGACGTACGGCAGCCCGTGCGCCAGGGCCCGCGACGCCCACAGCATCCGCTCGCGCGGCCCGAGCACCGGCTCGTCGGAGAGATCCACAACGAGATCCGCTTCCACCGAGTCGAGCGCCTCGACGAGCGCGACACCGTAATCGTCGTCGTCCCGCAGCTTCTCCGTCCCACCGACGAGCAGCGCGCCCACCACGTCGTACGGCAACGCAGCGAGGGCGTCCCGGACGACCGGCGCGAAGTGCTCGCCGTCGATCAGCGCAATGGCGCGCGCGCTCACGTCGCCCGCACCTCGTCTTCGATGCGCGTCGTGTACTTCTCGTACGTCTTCGTGTCGGTCGAGAACTGGATGATCCGCTCCTGGCCGTGGAACGGGTAGCGGCGCCACACGTCCACGTGCGTCCCCTCGACCTCGACGATGTTGTAAGAGGGCCGCCCCTTGCCTCTCAGCCGCGACGACGAGACCGTGCCGGCGTTGACGACGAAAAGATCCTCGAGCCGCCAGGCGTACGGGACGTGCTTGTGCCCCGAGAGGACGAGGTCGACCTCGGCGCGCTGGAGGCTCTCGAGCGTGTCGCCGGCGTCGTTGACGATGTTGCGCTCACGGCCCGTCCCCGGGACCGGGAGCAGATGGTGGTGGAGGACGAACACGCGCAGATCGGCCTCCTCCTGAAACTGCTCCTCGATCCAGCGGTAGCGGCCGCGGCCGATCTGGCCGTTGTCGAGGTCGGGCTCGCTCGAGTCGACGGCGACGATCGTCGCGTCGCCGACCCGGAGCACCGAGTTCCGCTCGCCGAAGAGGTCCTCGAAGTGGACGTAGCCGACGTTGCGCGAGTCGTGGTTGCCGGGAATCACGACCATTGCCTCGCAGTCGACGCGGTTCAGGTACTCCCGTGCGAGCGCGTACTCGTCCTTGAAGCCGTTCGAGGTGAGGTCGCCGGAGATGACGACGACGTCCGGCTCCAGCTCGTTCACCTCCGCGATCGCGCGCTCGAGGTGCTGCGGCAGGAAGAACTGCTGCCCGCAGTGGAGATCCGACAGCTGCACGATCCGGAACATCGCGCGGAAGGCTACGCGTCGGCGCTTCAAAGTGATACCGCGAGGAAGCGCTCGATCATCGCGTTCACCTGGTCCGGCACCTCGAGCTGGTGGAAATGCCCGGCGCCGACGGTGATCGCGACCTGCAGATCCGGCTTGAGCGCCCGCAGCCGCAGCACGTCGGAGTCCTCGCCGATCTCCGCGCGGATCAGCAGCACGGGAACCTCGCAGCGCGCGAAGGGATCACGGCCGTTCCACTCGCTGACGCCGCGGATGACCGCCGCCGCGATCGGCTGCTCGGGGAGGCACATGTGGTCGACGATCCAGCGTGCGAGCTCGTCGTCGCGCGCGCCCATGTCGTGGACGTAAGCGCGCCGAATCTCCTTCCCGTCAGACCCCTCGAGCTGCCCGGCGAATCCGCGAAAGAACTCGACGGATGCGGGCAAGGGATCGATCGGCCCCGGATCGACGAGCACCAGCGCACTCGGCAACTCCGGGTACCGCCCCCCGAGTTCGACGGCGATCATCCCGCCGAGGCTGTGGCCCACGACGACCGGCTTCTCGATCCCGACCGCGGCACAGAACTCCGCCACGTCGTCGGCAAGCTCGGGGATCGAGTAGCCGCCGGCGGGGCCGTCGCTCTTCCCGACCCCGCGCAGATCGAGCGCGGTGACCGCGTGCGTCGGCGCGAAGTGGTCGAACTGCGGCCGGAACGCGGTGTGGTCGCAGCACCAGCCCGGGAGAAAGAGCAGCTCCGGCGCGCCGCTCCCGGTGCGCTCGTAATACAGCTTCAGACCGCCGAGGTCTGCGTGCGGCATGACGCCGCGATCGTCTCACGACAGGCTCAGAAGATCCAGCGAACCGGGTAGTACAGCGCGGCGGCGACGAGTCCGGCAGCGGGCAACGTGAGCAGCCAGGCGGTGACGATGTTCCCGGCGACGCCCCAGCGGACCGCCGACAACCGGCGGGTCGCTCCCGCGCCCATGACGGAGCCGGTCACCGCGTGCGTCGTCGAGATCGGAAAGCCGAAGTGGGTTCCGATGTAGAGAGTGGTTCCCGCGGCCACCTGCGCCGAGAAGCCGTGCTCGGGTTGCATCTTGTAGATCCGCTGCCCGAGCGTGCGGATCACGCGCCAACCGCCCGCGTAGGTGCCCGCGGCGATCGTCAGCCCGGCCGCGACCTTCACCCACGTCGGGATGTAGAAGTGCGAGATCGAGCCGTGCGTGAAGAGGGCGAGCGCGATCACTCCCATCGTCTTCTGTGCGTCGTTGGCTCCGTGCGCGAAGGCGACCCACGTTCCCGACAGCAGCTGTCCGAGCCTGAAGCCTCGATTCGCCGGGCCGGGCGCGAGGCCGAAGAAGACCTTGTAGATCACGAGCAGGAGGACGAACGCACCTGCGAACCCGACGACCGGCGAGATCGCGGCGGGGATGACGACCTTCGTCCAGAGACCGTGCCAGACGACGCCGCGCGTCCCGAACCGGACGAGCGCCGCTCCGACGAGCCCGCCGACGAGCGCGTGCGTGGAGCTCGAAGGCAGGCCGAGACGCCAGCAGGTGAGGTTCCACGCCACGGCGCCGAGCAGAGCGGCGAGCACCGTCTGGCCGGTTGCGAGATGTGTGTCGACCAGGCCCGAGCCGATGGTCTTGGCGACCGAGGTCGTCACGAATGCGCCGGCGAGGTTGGCGGCGGCGGAGACCGCGACTGCGGGGCGAGGAGAGAGCGCGCGAGTCCCGACCCAGGTCGCGACGTAGTTCGCCGTGTCCTGGAAGCCGTTCGTGAAGTCGAACGCCAGGCCGACGACGATCACGGCAACGAGGAGGGTCGTGCCCAAGCGTCAGCGGTTCTTGACGAGAATCGCCTCGAGGACGTCCGCCGCGTTCTCGCACGCGTCGACGGCGTCCTCCAGGCCCTCGTGGATGTCCTTCCAGCGGATCACCGTGAGCGGGTCGGCATCGCCGCTGAAGAGCGAGGCCACGCCGTCGTGAACGAGCAGGTCGCCCTCGTCCTCGAGCTCGCGCAGCTCGATCAGCTCTCGCTTCGAGTCCTTGAAGCCCTCGAGCCGGCCGATCGCCTCGGCGAGCTTGCCACCGGCCCGGCGGATGACCTGTGCCTGGCCGCGCGCCTGCTGGCGGATCTCCACCACGCCGTACGAGACGATCTTCCCCGCCGCCTCGTCGACGTGGTCGCAGATGTCGTCGAGCACCCCCGAGAGGCGGTACATGTCGTCGCGGTCGAAGGGCGTGACGAAGGTCCGGTTGATCAGATCGACGATCTCGTGCCGGATCCGGTCGCCCTCGTGCTCGAGCTCCTTCACCTCGCGCGCCAGGTCGTCGGCGCCGTCGGGGAAGCGGTCGAGCAGCTCGATGAGTCCCTCGGCGATCGCGACGATGTTCTCGGCGGCCCGGTTGTAGAGGTCGAAGAACTCGCGTTTCTGCGGGATCAGCGTCAGGCGCGCCACGGCACGCGGTTGTCTATCACGATCCGGTCTCGGGAAACGGCGGACACCGTTCGTGCGGATTGTTTCGGCGTCCGACGGCGCCGGTACCGTGCCTGGTCATGGAGCTCGAGCTCCCGGTCTTTCGGGCGTACCGCGGCGCAGAACCGCCGCGGTTTGCGAGTCCCGCGGAGCTCGAATGTGCGAAGGTGCTCGACTATTACGACGTCGCGTGGGAATACGAGCCCCGGACGTTCGTGCTCGAAGAGGACGAGAACGGGCGCGTGACCGAGGCCTTCACGCCCGACTTCTACCTCCCCGAGCAGGACCTCTACGTCGAGATCACCGCCATGAAGCAGTCGCTCGTGACCCGCAAGAACCGGAAGCTGCGCAAGCTGCGCGAGCGGTACCCCGACGTCAAGGTCAAGCTCTTCTACCGGCGCGACCTGGAGCGCCTGGCCCAGCATTTCCACCTCGACCTCGCCAGCTGAGTCCGGCCGCTTGCCGGGCGACGACCGGGTCGGAGAGATTCACCTCTCCGCGGCAGAGATCGCCGTCCGCGTCCGGGAGCTCGGGGCCGAGATCGCACGCGACTACGCGGGCCGCGAGCCCGTCCTCGTCGGGTCGCTCAAGGCGAGCCTCGTCTTCGTCGCCGACCTCTCGCGGGCGCTGCCCATTTTCCACGCGCTCGATTTCGTCGAGCTCGCCGGCTACGGCAGCGCGCGCATGGGCGGCCACCAGCAAATCCGGGTGCTCAAGGATCTCGATCTCGACGTCCGCGGTCGCGACGTGCTCGTCGTCGAGGACATCGTCGACACGGGGTTGACGCTCAACTACCTCGTGCGGACGTTCGAGCTCCGCGGCCCGGCCTCTGTTGCGGCCGTGACCCTGCTCGACCGCCCGTACCGGCGCCTCGTCGACGACCTCCCGGTGCGTTACGTCGGCTTCGTGGTTCCCGACGAGCTCTACGTCGGCTACGGCTTCGATCTCGAGGAGCGGTACCGCGAGCTCCCCGACCTGCATCTGCTGAACCTCGGCTGACGCGCCACCCGTAACCGCCGCGCGAGCCGCGACGTTTACGAGTTGAAAGTTGGAAAGCTTCCAGGCTCGGGGGACGCCTCCAACTGGGGTCCCGCACAAGGTCGTCTCCCGACGACGCCGGCCGCCTCTCCGGGGGCGGCCGGTTGCTTCTCTAGCGGCACGGGAGGGGGCGACGGCGATTGCGCATCGCCCCCTCCGTCGCCTTGGCACCTACCTCTCGCCCGTTCCGCCCCTGCAGAGACCCAGCTTCCCCGGCGCGCCGTGAGGCAGGCCGTAGTACCGCCAGGAATCGGCCGCAGTCTGAACCTTCGAGACGGTCTGTCCCGCTGCGGGATCCATGTCGTTCAGCCCACTCGCCGCGCAGGCCGAGTTCGCGTGATCGAGAGCTCCCGTGCCGTTCGTGTTGTGGACGCAGACCGGGTTGGTCGTACCCGCGCCGCACGGGACGCCCGGCGGGCCCTTGACCTCACCTGCGAGAGCGCCGGTCGCGCCGGCGCCCATGAAGGCCACCGCACCGATGGCGGCCACTAATGCCCGTTTCATTCCTACCTCCCCTGTGGATTCGGGCAGTTGTCGAAGAGCTCACCGTAGGTCAGCGGGCGACGGATGTGGTCCAACTGGGCGCTTGGCCTTCCAAGCGCTGACACCCCGCGGGTGACTACGCTGCGGACGTGGTCAGCGAGGGAGAGCCGGCACCTGATTTCAGCACGACGACGGATGCGGGCGAGCGCGTCAGCCTCTCCGACTTCCGCGGCCGGCCCGTCGTCCTCTACTTCTATCCAAAGGACGACACGCCCGGCTGCACGGCGCAGGCGTGCGGGATTCGCGACGCGTACGCCGAGTTCGAGCGCGCCGGTGCCGTCGTCCTCGGCATCTCGCCCGACGACGAGGCCGCACACGTGAAGTTCAAGGACAAGTACGACCTGCCGTTCACACTGCTCGCCGACCCGGAGCACGAGGTCGCCGAGCGCTACGGCACCTGGGGGGAGAAGCAGTACCGCGGCCGGACCTACTGGGGCGTGAGCCGGACGACCTTCCTCGTCGCGGCCGACGGGACGGTCGCGAAGGTCATGCACGACGTGAAGCCCGACACGCACGCGGACGACGTGCTCGCGGCTCTCGCCTCGGCCTGACCCCGGGAGAGATCCCCCGGCCGGGGCATTCCGAGCACCCGCCCGCGGAGCGAGGATCGGAGTTGCGGCAATGCAGCTCTTCCTGCGCGATCCCTCCTACACCGATCGTCTTGCGGCCTTCCTGACGAGCGTCGGCCAGCGCGCCGTCGTCGGCGCACCCGACCGCGTGGACCTCGACGAGAGCGCCGAGGATCTGCAGCATCTCGAGCTCGAGCTGTACCTCCGCGTCTGGCGCGTCCTCTATCCGGAGGCCGACGTCGAGCTCGCGGTGGGCTAGGCGCCGTCCCGGCTTTCTGCGACGCTAGACGCGTGCTCCGTTGGCTCCTCTCGCTCTTCGGTCGTGGGCGGCGGGACGAGGACTCCCCGATCCGCGAGGCCGACGCGTACGCGCGCAGCTACGGCGACAGGAGCGGCGAGATCGTGAGCGTCGTGCGCCAGGAACCGAAGCGGATCCCCCGGCGGACCGGTGACATGACGGGCGAGCTGCTGCGCCGCGCCTTCGAGGCAAAGCTCGACTCACGCGGCAGAGCGGCGACCTGAGAGCCAGGGCCGGCCCGGCTACGCGTTGCCGAACCAGCGGTAGATCGGCAGCTCGGACGAGTCCTCGGAGTCGGGCGACGAGCCAGGTTCTGCACCCTCGGCCCCCGGCACCAACGTCGCGGCAACGACCTCCGGTGCGGCCTCGTCCGCTGCAGCCTGCCGTGCGGCATCTTCCTCCGCAGCTTGTCTCGCCGCCGCGTCCGCGGCAGCCCGTCGTGCAGCCTCGGCCCGCCGCGCAACCTCTTCCTCCGCAGCCTGTCTCGCAGCTTCCTCGGCCTCGACGCGCGCCGCGGCTTCTCTCTCGGCCGCCCGCCGGGCCGCCTCTTCCTCGGCGGCCTTCCGCGCGGCCTCGTCGGCAGCAGCACGTCGGGCAGCCTCGGCCTGGCGCGTGACCTCTTCCTCCGCAGCCCGTCTCGCAGCTTCCTCGGCCTGGGCGCGCGCGGCGGCTTCTCTCTCAGCGGTCTGCCTGGCCGCTTCTTCCTGTGCGGCCTTCCGCGCTGCTTCGTGTTCTGCAGCCAGGCGCGCAGTCTCCTCCCGCCGCGCGACCTCCTCCTCCGCGGCTCGCCGCACAGCCTCTTCTTCTGCGGCCCGCCTCGCGGCCTGCTCAGCCGCGGCCCGCCTCGCAGCCTCCTCAGCCGCAGCCCGCCTCGCAGCGGCCTCCTCTGCGGCTCGCCGCGCCGCTTCCTCGGCTGCAGTCTGCCGCGCGGCCTCCTCAGCCGCAGCTCGCCTCGCGGCTTCCTCTTCGGCGGCTCGCCTCTCGGCCTCTGCGGCTGCAGCCCGGGCCGCGGCTTCCAGCGCCGCAGCAAGCCGCTCGGCCTCCTCCGCAGCCCGCTTCTCGGCGTCTTCGGCAGCAGCGAGCTCTTCGCGTCGCTGCGCCTCGTCGGCGTCGATGGTGTAGCGCTCGGCGAGCGCCTTCCGCTCCTCCGGAAGCCGCT
>JAICZB010000234.1 GCA_025933895.1 Thermoleophilia bacterium | reverse complement strand
TGCCTGCGTCGTCCGAGACCGCGCGGAGGACGCCGGCGAGCCGGCCGCTGCGCGCGAGGACGCCGCTCTCCATGTCGACGGCGTCGGCGCCGCTCGCCTCGCGGAGGCGCGCGCGCTCGGCCTGGTCGTGCACGAGAACGTCGCCGCCGAGGACGACGCCGGCACGGGCGCCACGCACGCCGAGGCCGGGGCCTTCCCAGAGAGTCGTGCCGCTCGCGTCGACCACGCGGGTCGCGTCGAGCACGTCTCCGACCCGCAGCTCGCCGAGCGAGCCCGCGAGCCCGAACGAGACGAGGCTCCCCTCGGGGACGCCGTTCGCGGCGCAAACGCCCACGCGAACCGCGTTCAGCCCGAGCCGTCGCGCGATCCGCTCCTCGGCGCTCGTCGCGCAAGCGAACGTGAGCGATCTCAGCCCGTCAGCGTCCACGCGAGACTCCGCACGGTCTCTTTCAAGCTGCTCGAGGCCTCGTACGCGGCCGACGGCTCGAACCCGCAATGGATGCCGCAATGCTCGCAGCGCGGGTCGTTGCCGGGTCCGTACGCGTCCCACTCCATGCCGTCGAGCAGCGCCTCGTACGTCGGGAAGATCCCGTCGGTGAGCAGGTAGCACGGGCCCTTCCAGCCGTACGGGTTGCGCGTGATCGAGCCCCACGGCGCACACGTGAGCTCGCGCCGGCCGGTGAGGAAGTCCTGGTAGATCGGCGACGCGATCCAGCGGTAGCCGTGCTGCTTCGTCGCCGCGCGGATCGCCCGGAACTTCTCCTCGTGCTCGTCGCGCGTCATCGTGAGCGCCGGGTCGATCTGCGAGTACTGGTAGCCGGGCGCAATCATCATCCCGTCGATGCCGACGTCGTTCGTGAGGTAGCGCATCATCTCGATCACGTCGCCGACCTCGGTCTCCTTGAAGATCGTGGTGTTCGTCGTGACGCGGAATCCGCTCGCGCGGGCCGTCTTGATCGCGTCGATGGCGATGTCCCAGAGACCCGGGTAGTCGCAGACGTAGTCGTGGATCTCGCGCATTCCGTCGAGGTGGATGACGAAGCTCAGGCGGTTCGACGGCTCGAACCAGTCGAGGCACTGCTCCAGGCGCAGGGCGTTCGTGCAGAGCTCGATCGTCTTGCCGAGCTCGAGCACCTGCGTCACGACCTCGTCGATTCCCTTGTAGACGAGCGGCTCGCCGCCGCAGATCGAGACCACCGGGGCGGGGCACTGGACCGCCGCGTCGACGCACTCCTCCACCGACAGGCGCGCGCGGTTCGACTCGTACTCGCGGATCTTCCCGCAGCCGATGCACGCGATGTTGCACGCGAGGGTCGGCTCGAGCATGAGCACGAGCGGATAGCGCTCGCCCTTCCGCTGCTGCGCGGCGACGTACTTGCCGATCGAGACCGTCGATGCGAGGGGGAACTTCATCCAGCCAACCTTTCTCTCATTCGTCCGAGTGCGAGAAGCGGAAACGTGATGCGGTAGAGGTGGTAGCGGATCATGAAATCGAGTGGGAACCCCGTCCCCGTGAAGTGTCGCTCCTCCCAGTCTCCGTCCGTGCGCTGCGCCGCACAGAGATAGTCTGCCGCCCTGCGACTGGCCGAATCTTCAGCGTTTCCTGCGGCCACGTACCCCAGGAGCGCCCAAGCGGTCTGGGATGCCGTGGTGAACTCGGCGCGGCCGCGCCACGCGGGGTCGGCGTAGGAGCGGATGTCCTCGCCGAAGCCGCCGCTCTCCTGCTGCACGGAGTCGAGCCAGGCGACCGCTCGGCGCATCGAGGGATGGTCGTGCGGGATCCCACATGCCTCGAGCCCGGGCAGCGCCGCGCCGGTGCCGTAGATGTGGTTCACGCCCCAGCGGCCGAACCACGATCCATCCTCCTCCTGCTCCGAGAGGAGCCACTCGATGCCGTTCTCCGCGGCTTCGCGATGGAGACCGAGCGTCCCGAGCGTCTCGAGGGAATGCGCGGTCACGTCGGAGGAAGGCTCGTCGGTCACCTTGCCGAAGTCGCAGAACGGGACCTTGTAGAGCCACAGCGCCTGGTTGTCGACGTCGAAGGCGCCCCACCCGCCGTCACGTGACTGCATGCCGACGAGCCAGTCCAGCCCGCGCGCGATCGCTTCCTCGCCGCGGCCGAGCTCGTGCAGCGTGAGCGCGACGACGGCCGTGTCGTCGACATCGGGATAGAGATCGTTCTCGTACTCGAAGGCCCAGCCGCCCGGCGCGAGGTCGGGCTTGCGGATCGCCCAGTCGCCCCTGATGGTCACCTCTTCGCGCAGGAGATAGTCGCCGGCCCTGCGCAGCGCGTCGTGCTCGGCGGGAAGCCCGCACGCGCGGAGGGCGAGCGCTGCGAGCGCCGTGTCCCATACCGGCGACTGGCACGCCTCGGGCCGGAGCCGCTCGCCGTCGGAGACCATGAATCCCTGCCAGCCCTCGACGGCCTTGCCGAGGGTCGGGTCGTCGAGCCCGTGCCCGAGCGCGGCGAGCGCGATGATCCCCCACACCCACGGCGGCTGGATCCCGCCCCACGAGCCGTCCGCCTCCTGGCGCTCGCGGATCCAGCGCTCGGCGACCGTGACCGCCCGCCGGCGAAGCGGGTTCGGCCGGCCGGGCGGCCGGGTGCGTCCCGGGATCGCGCCGAGCGCGGACAGGTCGACCTCTGCGGGCCGCACCGGTCGCAGCGACTGCGCGACCGCGAGCGCGACGAACGTCTGCCGCGCCCAGCACGAGAAGTCGTAGATCGAGAAGGGCGAGGACGGCGGCAGGAGGACGAGCTCGGGCGGGATCGGCACCATCCGCTGCCAGGGCCACTGCCCGAGCAGCGCCATGAAGCACTTCGTGAACAGGCGGCTCCTCGGGATCCCGCCTTCCCGCTGGATGAACGCGAGCGCACGCGGGCCCGGATCGACGCCGGCGAGCCGGCACGCGACGTAGGCCTCGATCGAGGTGGACAGATCCGGCGGCCCCTCGAACCAGATCGACCAGGTGCCGTCGTCGCGCATCCTCGCGAGCAGCTCGTTCGCGATCCGGCGGTCGAGCTCGGGAGTGCGCAGCCCGAGGTAGTGGTTCCAGAAGAGATGCTGCGCGGTCATCGTCGCGTTCGACTCGAGCTCGCCGACCCAGACCCCATCGGGGCGCTGCAGCTCGAGCAGGCGGCGCGTCCCGCGCTCGATCGCGGCGTCGAGTCGGGTCAGCTCGGCGATGGCGGCCATCTCAAGCGCTAACTCTGGCGGAACTGCTGCTCAAGATGTGCTGAGCCGCCCGCCGGCCGCTCCGGATCGCGCTCTCCATCGTCGCCGGCCATCCCGTGTCGGTCCAGGCGCCGGCGCGCGCGACGCCTGGGCGGGACGTCTCGACTCCCGGGCGGCGGACGCCGGGGCGCAGCGCGATCGTCGCGTAGGGCTCGCGGCTGACACGCGACCAGAGGAGCTCCGCGTGGCCGAGCTGCTCGGTGAGCTGCGTCGCGAGCCGCTCCACGAGCTCCCGCCCCCGCACCTCGAGCAGCTCCGGCACCCCGCTGGAGACCACGGTGAGGTACTGGCCGACCGCCCGCGGCGAATGGCCGAGGAGGCGACCGCGATCGAACACCCAGTGCGCATCGGTGCCGAGCAAGGCGGCCAGCGGGACGTCGAGGATGGGCTGGTCGAACCACAGGTGGACGCTCACGATCGGCGAGTCCTCGAGCTCCGGCTCCGGCTCGCCGAGCAGGCGCGCGCTCTCTCGCGGCGGGACGGCCAGAACGATCGCGTCGGCGTCGAGCTCGTCGAGCGTCTCGACGCGCCGCTCGAGGCGGACGCGGTCGCCGAGCGCGCGACCGGCCGCGTCCCCGTGCATCCAACCGAGCGGTTTCGTCGGCAGGATCAGATCGCTGTTCGCGCGCGGGCCGAGCAGGGCCGTGCGCACGGTGAACAGCCCCGCTTCGGCGTCGACCTCGTCCGCCGGAAGGTTGAGCGCCGGTCG
>JAICZB010000001.1 GCA_025933895.1 Thermoleophilia bacterium | reverse complement strand
GGTACGAGTGCTCGGCCGTCCGGTATGCGATCAGGTCGTCGATGATCCCGCCGTGCTCGTTCGTGAGCAGCGTGTATTGCGCCTCGCCGGGCGAGAGCCGGTCGAGGTCGTTCGAGAGCGTGCTCTGGAGGAGATCGTGGGCGTGCGGCCCCTCAACCTCGAGCTCGCCCATGTGCGACACGTCGAAGACGCCGGCATCGGCCCGGACGGCGCGGTGCTCAGCGATGACGCCCTCGTACTGCACGGGCATCTCCCAGCCGGCGAACGGCACCATCCGCGCTCCGAGCTCGACGTGCCGATCGTGCAGCGGCGTGTGCAGAAGCGTCGCGGCCATCGGCAGCGATCCTAGTGCGTGACCGCGCCGTCCCGGCTCAGTCGAGAATCCGGCCCCAGAACGGAGCCGCCCCGGTTCGTCAGAGACGAACCGGGGCGGCGGACCGGGTCGTGAGGTTGATCCGATTACGGTCAACCTTGTTGAGGGCACGATGCGTGTGCCCCGTTCCTACGAGTCCAAACCTGCCTCAGGCGAAATTCGCGGGACCCCGCTTCCGGGGCTATTCGCCGCGGAGGAACGACGGCACGTCGAGCCCGTTCTCGCCCTGCTCCGGGGTGCCGGACGGAACCGCGACCTGCGGATCCGCAGCTGCCCGCCGACGCCGGCGACCCCCGCCGAATCCCGTCGCGATCACCGTGACGCGCACCTCGTCTCCCATCGCGTCGTCGATGACGGCGCCGAAGATGACGTTCGCGTTGACGTCGGCCGCGCTCGTCACGACCTCGGCCGCCTCGTTGACCTCGAACAGGCCGATGTCGGGACCGCCGGTGATGTTGAGGAGGATCCCCGTCGCGCCCTCGATCGAGGACTCGAGCAACGGCGACGAAACCGCCGCGCGCGCCGCCTCGGCAGCACGGTTGTCCCCGCTCGCCACGCCGATCCCCATCAGCGCAGATCCGGCCTCGCGCATGATCGTCCGCACATCCGCGAAGTCGAGGTTGACCAGGCCCGGGACGGTGATCAGGTCGGTGATTCCCTGCACTCCTTGCCGGAGGACGTCGTCGGCCATGCGGAATGCGTCCACGACCGAGGTCTGCTTCTCGACCACCTGCAGCAGGCGGTCGTTCTCGATCACGATCAGCGTCTCGAGCTTGTCGCGCAGGCTCTCGATCCCCTGCTCCGCCTGCTGCGAGCGCTTGCGCCCCTCGAAGCCGAACGGCTTCGTCACGACACCGACCGTCAACGCGCCGAGCTCGCGGCCCAGCTCTGCGACGACCGGCGCGCCGCCGGTGCCGGTGCCGCCGCCCTCGCCCGCCGTGACGAAGATCATGTCCGCGCCCTTGAGCGCCTCCTTCAGCTCGTCGCGGCTCTCCTGCGCAGCAGCGAGGCCGACCGCCGGATCGGCGCCGGCTCCGAGGCCTCGGGTGGCGGCCGAGCCGATGTGGATCTTCACGTCGGCGTCGCAGACCATCAACGCCTGCGCGTCGGTGTTGACCGCGATGAACTCGACGCCCGAAAGGCCCGCGTCGACCATCCGGTTGACCGCGTTGGTGCCGCCGCCGCCGACGCCGACGACCTTGATCACAGCGAGGTAGTTACCGCCTGCGTCCTTCGTGCTCATGAACGTCGAACCTGAACCTTCAGTAGAGGATTGGGGCTGCCTTCAGCAACAACGCGGCGGAGCGTACGTGCGCTCAGGCTCGGTGTCAACCGAAGGTCGAGATCGGTAGCCTCAACCTCTACTAGAGCTTTGCGCCGGTGGAAGCGTCGGGGATCCCTTCCCCGAGACGGCTCGGCCCGGGATGCTGACGTCGAGGAAAGTGGACCCCGGAGGCAGCATGGCGAGCGCATGCTGGGCAACTGCGACCTTGAGCTTGATGTCGCCGCCGTCACCGAGCAGGAGCTCGAGGCCGGAGCGCAGGTGGAACACGAGCGCTCCGCCGGTGTACGACACCGAGGCGACCCGAGCCCCGAACGCGCCGGCCAGCCCGGCGGCGCGGGCGGCGGTCGCGGTGCCCGCCGCCGTGAGCTCCGCGCCCAGCCGCACAGGAGTGCGCGTGGAGACCCAGATGCGGGGCAGCCTCGGGTCGGCGGCGGAAGGGAGGCGCTCGATCACGCGTCCTCTGGTCGAGACGAGCCAGCTCGCCGGACCGCTGCGCAGGACTGCAGCTGGTCGCTCCGGCACGACGGTGATGCGCAGCGTGTGCGGGAAGGCACGGTCGTAGCTCGCACGCACGACCGTCGGGAGGGCGTCGACCCTCTGCAGTACGGCTGAACCGTCGAGCCCGACTAGCGGCGCACCGACCAGCGAGGCGAGTGCGTGGTGGACCTGGCGGGCGACCTTCGGCGAGCCACCGTCGACCTTGATCCGGTCGATGGCGAAGAGCGGCGTCTCGCGTGCGAGCAGGTAACCGCCGACTGCGAGCGCGAGGATGCCAAGGCCGACGGCCACCGACCTCCGCGTCGGGACGAGCCGGACGAGCCAAGCCCGCGGGTGCACCTGCGGCAGGCCCACGTGGCACTGCGGCGCGAGGGTTTCCACGCGCGCGATGGACCGAGCGAGACGGGCCCTGGCAGGCATGTCTCGGTGTTCGTCGCCGGAGCGGACCCTCCTACAGCGCGGGCAGCTCGAGCTCACCGAGAAACTCGACCTCGTGCTCGAGCCGGACGCCGAACTGCTCGTGCGCGCGGCGCCGAGCTTCAGCCATGAGCGCGATTGCGTCGGCGGTCTTGGCCGCCTCCGCGTTCTCGATGAAGTTGGCGTGCTTGGGCGAGATCTGCGCGCCGCCGATGCGATGGCCCTTGAGGCCGCATGCTTCGAGCATTCGTCCTGCGCTCAGCTCGTGCTCGGGATTCTTGAAGACGCTACCGAAGGTGCGCCGGTTCGTCGGCTGCGCCGCCTTCCGACGTGAGTTCAGCTCGCGCACATCGGCCTTGATCTCGTCAGGTGAGCGCGGCCGCAAGCGCAGCTCGCCGCGCAGCACGACCTGACCGTGCCTGAGCTCCGAGTGCCGGTAGCTCAACCCGAGCTCCGCGGGAGTCAGCCAGCCGCTGCCGTCGGCCGTGGCAACGAGCGCCCGCTCGAGCACTCCCGCGAAGTCGCCGCCGTATGCGCCCGCGTTCATCCACACGCCGCCGCCGATCGTGCCGGGGATGGCGCAAGCGAACTCGAAGCCGCCGAGCCCCGCGGCGCGAGCTCGGTGCAAGGCAACGGCATTCGCTGCCCCGGCGCCCGCGCGCAGCGTGTCTCCGTGTGTTTCGATCGTCGCCAGCTCGGCGCCGAGCTTGAGGATGAGCGCCTCGACGCCGTCGTCCGCCGCAACGAGGTTCGAGCCGAGACCGACGACCGAGACGGGAAGCGAACGGTCCCGCGCCCACCGCAAGAGCTCTTCCACCTCCCCTTCCGACTCCGGCCGGGCGAAGGCGCGCGCCGGGCCGCCGGTGCCGAGGGTCGTGAACCGTGCGAGCCCGACTCCCTCCTCGATCTTCACGCGAGCGCCTCGAGGATCAGCGGTGCCGCGCGGTCGACGTCGCCGGCACCGAGCGTGAGGATCATGTCTCCCGGACGGGCCCAGCCGGTGACGACGCGGACGGCATCCTCGAGCTCCGGCGCCCAGCCGATGCGCATGCCGGGTCGAAGCCCGGCGAGCTCGTCGACGATCAGGCGTCCGCTGACACCCGCGATGGGCTGCTCCCGCGCCGGGTAGATCTCCGTCACGCACACGCAGTCGGCAAGGGCGAGCGCCCCCGCGAAGCCGTGCAGGAGATGAAGCGTGCGCGAGTAGAGGTGCGGCTGGAAGAGGGCGAGCACCCGTCCGCCGTCGCGGACCGCGGCGATGTCGGCGGCGAGCTCTGCGGGATGGTGGGCGTAGCTGTCGAGAACGGCGACGCCGCCCGCCTCGCCTTTCCGCTCGAGTCGCCGGCCGGCGCCGCCGAACTCGACGATCGCCGCCTCGGCCTCTCGACGCGGCACGCCGGCGAGCTCCAGCGCTGCCAACGCGGCCGCCGCGTTGCGCAGGTTGTGCTCGCCGGGTACCGCGAGATCGACCGTCAGCGGCTCGAGCTCGTCGGCGCGGACCACGTGGGACACGTGGCGCAGCCAGTCCTCGAAGAACGTCTCGAGCTCGGCGCGCGAGACGAACGTCGTGTGGTGGTCGAGGTCGATGTTGAGCAGCACCGCGACCTCCGGTCTCAGCGCGGCGAGCGAGCGGTCCGACTCGTCCCCCTCGACCACGAGCCAGCCGGAGCCGGCCCGCGCGTTGCCGCCGAGCTGCGGCACCTCGCCCCCGATGAGGAACGCGGGGTCGAGACCGAGCCGGTCGAGGCAGAAGGCGATCATCGCGCTCGTCGTCGTCTTCCCGTGGGCGCCTGCGACGACGATCGCGCGCCGCTGCGCGACGAGCTCCGCGAGGAGGTCGGCGCGCGGGCGCCCGGCGACGCGACCAGCGAACGCCGTCGAGACGTACACGTCCCAGCCGGCGGGCGGCTGCGGCGGCTCGGGAGAGATCTCGACGGCGACATCCTCGAGATGCCGCAGGTACGGCGTCTCGACCCGGTCCCAGCCCGCGACCTCCGCTCCCCACGAGCGCGCGAGGAGCGCGTAGCCGCTCATGCCGGCGCCGCCGATCCCGGCGATCCAGATCCGCCTACCGGCGAAGGGCGAGGGAGACGAGCTCATCCGCGATTTCCTCCGCTGCATCGGGCTTCGCGACCGCGCGCATCGCCGCGGCCATTGCCGCGCGCCGGTCGGCGTCGGCGAGCAGCTCTTCCACGACCCGCGGCGCGCGTGCCGCCTCGGACTCGGTCACGACCACCGCGCCGCCCGCCTCGGCGAACCAGCGCGCATTCTTCGCCTGATGGTCGCCTGTCGCGAAGGCGCCCGGCACGAGCACCGCGGGCAGGCCCGCCGCGGCGAGCTCCCAGACGGATCCGCCGGCGCGAGCAAGCACGACGTCTGCGGCGCCGTAGGCCACGCCGATCTCGTCGATGAACGGCTCGAGGATGTAGTCGGCCCGCGAGACGCGGCCGCGCAGGTCCGGGTAGTCGCGCTCGCCGCACAGGTGGATCACGGCCGGCCCGCTCTCGGCCCACGCGTCGAGCGCCAGATCGTTGAGCAGCCGGGCGCCGAGCGAGCCTCCGAAGACGAGGACGACGCGTGCCTCCGGCGCGAGCCCGAGCCGGTTGCGGGCCTCGCCGGGTTCCACCGGCCGCGAGGCTGCCGGGATCGGCCGCCCGACAGCGCGGTATTTCTCCCCGTGCAGCCCGAGCGGCAGCGCGAGGAAGACGCGCTCGGCCAGGGGCGTGGCGAGCCGGTTCGCGAGGCCGAGATGCGCGTCGGCCTCGCTGAGCGCGCACGGGATCCCGTCGAGCCGCGCTGCCAGCACCATCGGCCCTGCCACGTAGCCGCCGGCGCCGAGCACCGCGTCGGGCCTGCGGCGCCGAAGGATGCGGCGACACGCGAGCGGCGCGGCGAGCGCCCTCCCCGCGGCGCGGGCGAGGTCGAGTCCGGGACGGCGCGGCAGGCCCGAGATGGCGAAGGCGTCGAACTCGTAGCCGTGCTCAGGAACGAGCCGCGCCTCGACGCGATCCGGCGACCCGGCGAACGTCACCAGCCCGTCCCGGCGTCGCAGCGCCTCCGCGACGGCGAGTGCCGGCGCGACGTGTCCGACCGTCCCGCCGGCCGCGATCAGGAACCGCAGCTGTCGCTCGTCCGCCATCGCCACGGGCGATGTTAAGGAGGACTCCGACCCCGGCGAGCATCACCACCAGGCTCGAGCCGCCGTACGAGACGAATGGGAGCGGGATCCCGGTCAGCGGGGCGAGACCGATCGCGGCGGCCATGTTGATCGCTGCCTGCCCGCAGACGAGAGCCGTGATCCCCGCGGCGAGTCGCTTTGCGAAGGGATCGCGGCAGGCGATCGCGAGCCGCACGCCGGCGTACGCGAAGGCGCAGAACGCCATGATCACGAGCGTGACGCCGACGAGGCCGAGCTCCTCGCCGACGACGGCGAACATCATGTCGGTGTGGGCCTCGGGGAGGTAGCCGAGCGGCTCGAGCCCCTGCCCCAGCCCGCGCCCGAAGATCCCGCCGGAGCCGAGGCTGATCAGCGCCTGCACGTTCTGGAGTCCCGCCCCGGTCGGGTCTTTCCAGGGGTCGAGGAAGGTGAGGAGGCGGTCGCGCCGGTACGGCGACGACCACGCGGCGATGGCGGCCAGCCCGAAGACAAGGGCATAGGCGGAGGCGAGGAGCGGCAGGCGCGTGCCCGAGACGAGCAGGATGGCGCCGACCACGAGGAGCAGCGTGAGGGCGGTGCCGAGGTCCGGCTCGACGAGCACGAGCGCCGCGAAGAGGAGGACGAGGAGGCCGATCGGGCGCGCGAGCTCCTTCAGCGTCTGCGGGGGCTTGCGTCGCGAGAGGTACGCCGCCGTCCAGACGACGACGGCCAGCTTGGCGAGCTCGGACGGCTGGAAGACCAGCGGCCCGGCGGTGATCCAGCGGCGCGCTCCGTTGATCCGGGCGCCCACCGCGAGTACCGCGAAGCAGAGAACGAGCGCGGTCACGACGAGCGTCGGCGCGAACACGCGGATGCGCTCGAGCGGGACGCGCGACACGAAGACGAGCAGCCCGACACCGATGATCGCGTAGGTCACCTGCTTCTCGAGGAAGCCGAGCGGGTTGCCGTTGCCCAGGGCGGCGGATCCGGAGCTCGCGCTGTACACCATGACGAGGCCGAAGAGCACGAGGGCCGCGGTGACGAGCACGAGCAGGTTCCACTCGAACTGGAGCCGCTTTGCAGGACGGCTCACGTGAGCTCCTGCACCAGCCGCCGGAAGGTGTCGCCGCGCTCCTCGAAGTTCGCGAACTGGTCGAAGCTCGCGCAGGCCGGCGAGAGGAGGACGACGTCGCCGGGCTCGGCGTCGGCTGCGGCACGCGAGACCGCCGTGAGAAGGTCTCCGGCGCGGACGTACTCGCGGCCGGCGGCGTCGAGCGCCGCGGCGAGCTCGTCGCCCGCGGCTCCGATGAGATAGATCGAGCGAACGTTCCCCGGCAGCGCGCCGGCGAACGGCCCGAAGTCCTCGCCCTTGAGCGAGCCGCCGAGGATGAGGCGGAGCGGCGCGTCGTAGGCGGCGACCCCGCGCCGCGCGGCAGCCGTGTTCGTCGCCTTCGAGTCGTTGACCCAGCGCGCGCCGTGTAGCTCGCGCACGAGCTCCAGCCGGTGCGGGACTCCGGGGAACGTGCGAAGGGCCTCGGCGATGGCGTCGTCGGGCACGCCCGCCGCGCGCGCCGCGGCGGTCGCGGCGGCAGCGTTCTCGCGGTTGTGGCGGCCGGGGATCAGCGGCTCCGCGGGCAACGGGTCGTCGGCGGAGAACTCGATCCCGTCGATCCCGAATCCGCGCGGGACGACCTTCGCGCGCGCCCGCTCGAAGATGCGGAGCTTCGCAGCCCGGTAGGCGTCGAAGCTGCCGTGGCGGTCGAGGTGATCCGGCTCGAGGTTGAGGAGAACGGCGACGTCGCACGCAAGCGTGTGGACGTCCTCGAGCTGGAAGCTCGAGAGCTCGCAGGCGATCCACGAACCCTCGGCGGCGGCGAGTGCCGCATCGGTGAGGGCGCGGCCGACGTTACCGGCCACCTCGGCCGGCCGACCGGCGGCGCGCAGGATCGCGCCGACTAGCTCGGTCGTGGTCGTCTTGCCGTTCGTGCCCGTGACGCCGATGAGGCGCGAGCCGTCCGGCAGCAGCCGGTAGCCGAGCTCGACCTCGCTCCAGACGGGAATGCCGCGCGAACGCGCGCCGGCGACGACCCGTGACTCGGCGGGCACCCCTGGGCTCTTGACGACGAGATCCACCCCTTCGAGCAACGCCTCCTCCTCCGTTCCGAGTCGGAGTTCGACGCCGAGGTCGACGAGCCTGCCCACATCGACGTCGGGCGAGCGGTCGGCGGCCACGACGCCCACGCCCTGCCGCGCAAGGGCCTCTGCCGCCGCGAGGCCCGACCGCGCGAGCCCGACGACGAGCGCCCGCCGCGGCAGCCATGCCTCACCGCGAGGTGACTCGTCGAGACGCGTCCCGCTCACGACGCACGCTCCCCCCCAATGGGGGGCGCGGGTCCCCTGGGGTCAGCGTATGCGCCCGAGCATGACGGAAGTGTGTCGGCTTTCTCGAGGATGCGATACGAGTTCGTCGTCGGGCTCCCGCATCCTCAGCCGAGCCGGCCGCTCACGACCGCCTGCCCGCCCACTTGGCCGACCTCGACCTCTTCGAATCCCGCCGCCGCGAGCGAGCGCGCCAGGCTCTCCCCCGCCTCGGAGTCCGACTCGGCGAGCGAGACCCGACCGCCCGCGGACAGGACCCGCGCGAGCTCCTCCGCCGCAGCGACGAGCGCACCGTCGTCGGTCGCGATCCGCCCGACCACGGCGCCGACCGCGCCGTCGGGCAGCGGGAGCACGGGCGCCTCGCCGACGAGGTACGCGACCCCGCTCGCACCCGCCGCGTGCGCCTCGCCCAGCAGCTCCTCGAGCTCGTCCACCTGCGACCGGACCACGTAGACCCAACCGTCACCCGCCCGTTCGTGCGCCCCGAGCGCGAGCGCGCCGCCGCCGAGCACGAGCACGTCCTCCTGCGGCTCCAGACGAGCGGCGTCGAGCAATGCCAGCTCCACCTCGCCGGCGCTCATCCGTGCCGCAGGTGTGGCAGCTGGCCGAAGTAGTAGCGGTAGTAGAGGGCGAAGCCCAGCGCGCACAGCAGTCCGGCGACGATCCAGAAACGCACCGTGATCTTCGTCTCGGACCACGCCTTCATCTCGAAGTGGTGGTGAATCGGAGCCATGAGGAAGACGCGTCGCCCGAAGCGCTTGAACGAGAAGACCTGGATCATCACCGACAGCGCTTCGATCACGAAGATGCCGCCGATCAGAAGCAGCAGCAGCTCGACCTTCATCATGATCGCGAATCCGGCGAGCGCGCCGCCGAATGCCATCGAGCCGGTGTCGCCCATGATCACCTCGGCGGGGAAGGCGTTGAACCAGAGAAAGCCGACCGCCGCCCCGATGAGCGCGGCGCCCACGATTGCGAGGTCGAGCTTGGTCAGGTTGCGGTGCCCGGCGGGGCCGGACCGCACGTAGGAGACGACGTTCATCGCCATGAACGTGAAGAGAGCGATGATCCCGGTCCCGCCGAGCAGCCCGTCGACACCGTCGGCCAGGTTCGTTCCGTTCGCAGCTCCGGCGATCACGAAGAAGAGGAAGACGTACCAGCCGTACGACAGAGGCACCGTGACGTCGAGTACGGGGACGTAGACATCGGTGCTGAGGTGCAAGTGCCGCGCGACGATGGCGACGATCACCGTGATGCCCGCGAGCAGCAGCATCTTCCAGCGCCCGGACAGCCCGAGCGACCGCTTGTGCGTGAGCTTGATGAAGTCGTCGAGGAAGCCGATCGCGCCGCAGCCGAGCGTGAGGAAGAGGACGGTGAGCGCCTGGAGCCGGAAATGGGTGACCGGCAGAAAGGCGATCGTCGCCGCGAACAGGATCAGGAGCCCGCCCATCGTCGGCGTCCCCTGCTTGGCGATGTGGTGCTGCGGTCCCTCCTCCCGGATCTGCTGGCCGAACTCGTTCCGGCGAAGGAAGTCGACGAACTTCGGACCGATCGCCACCGAGACGGCGAGGCCCACTGCGGCGGCGATGAGGACGCGGATCACGCTCCGGCTCCCAGCAGCGCGTCGGCCACGACCTCGAGGCCGACAGACCGCGAGCCCTTCACGAGGATCGCGTCGCCGGGACGGACGAGACCGCGGGCGACCTCGACCGCCTCGGCAGCCGTCGGTGCCCACTCGTCGGGCGCGTAGTGGCGCGCGAGCTCGCCGACGCCGATCACGACGTCCACCCGCTCCGCCTCACTTCCGACCGCCTCGTGGTACACGGGACCGTCCGCACCGAGCTCGGCCATCTCACCGAGGATCGCGACCGTCCGGCGGCCGTTCGCCCGCTCGAACAGGTGCGCGAGCGCCGCATGCATCGCCAACGGGTTCGCATTCCACGCGTCGTTGATGAGCAGGCCGCCGCCCGGCAATTCGGTCTCCTGGGAGCGCCAGAGCGAGAACTCGACCTCGACCGGCTCCGTCGGCGGCTCGACTCCCAACGCCTCGGCCGCGGTCAGCGCCGCTGCGGCGTTCGTTGCCTGGTGGCGAGCCGAGAAGCCGAACACGACGTCCCGGTCGCGCCAGCGGACGTGTGTGCGGCCCTCGCGGACCTCCGCGTCCGGTTGCCCGAATCGGCGCACGTCGAGCATCTCCGGGACGAAGGGCTCGAGCTCCGGCGAGTCCTCCGGCAGGACCGCGACGGCGCCGTCCGGGAGCTCTTCGAGCAGCTCCGCCTTGGCACGCGCGATGTTCTCGAGGCTTCCGAGCTGCTCGAGGTGGACCGGCGCGATCGACGTGATCACGCCGAGATCGGGCCGCGCGACCCTGGCGAGGTCGCGGATCTGGCCGAAGCCGCGCATCGCCATCTCCGTCACGACGACCTCGGTCTCGGGCTCGATCATGCAGAGCGTGAGCGGCAGGCCGAGCTCGTTGTTGAAGCCGCGCGGTGCCGCGACGGTACGCAGATGGGGACGCAGGAGCGCGGCGAGGATGTCCTTCGTCGACGTCTTGCCGACCGAGCCGGTGATCGCCACGACGCGAGCATCGCTGCGGGCGCGGACGGCACTCCCCAGCGCGGCGAGCGCAGCGTGCGCGTCGTCGGGCACGAGCGTCGCGCCTGCGCCGCGTGCGCGAGCATCCTCGAGGAACGCGTCGCCGCCCGAGACCGCGACGAAGAGGTCACCCGGCCGGATCAGGCGCGAGTCGACCCGGACGCCCGTCACGGCGTCGGCGTCGCCCCCACCGCCGTAGGCGGGATTTTCTTGCCGGGCGCCGCAGGCTTGGCCGGTGGCGCTTCCAGCAACCAGCCGGCCCAGCGAGAGCGCCCGCACCTCGGCGAGCGGAAGCGGGATCAGGTCCGGGCCTCCCCACCGGCCGCCTTGCGCGGGCGGGAATTGCCGCCGGGCGTCGGTGGCTTTGCCGCCGACGCTTCCAGCATCAGCGCTTCGAGCGCCTCCTTCGCGGCCTCGCGGTCGTCGAACGGAACCGTCCGGTCGGCGAACTCCTGCCCCTGCTCCGCCCCTTTGCCGGCGATGAGGACGACGTCGCCGGGCCGCGCGAGCTCGACCGCCCGCGCGATCGCCGCGGTCCGATCGAGCTCGACCTCGACCTCGCCGTCCGCTCCGGACACGATCTCCGTGGCGATCGCCTCGGGATCCTCGCTCCGCGGGTTGTCGGAGGTGACGATCGTGATGTCGGCCAGCTCCGACGCGAGCCGGCCCATGACCGCGCGCTTGCCCCGGTCGCGGTCCCCGCCTGCGCCGACGACGCAGATGACGTGCTTCTCAGCCGCGAGCTCGCGCGCGGCTCGCAGCACCTTCTCGAGCGCGTCCGGCTTGTGGGCATAGTCGACGATCACGTGGAACGGCTGACCGGCTTCCACCGACTCGAAGCGGCCCGGCACGCCCCGCACCGACTCGAGGCCGCGCCGAATCGAGTCGTCGTCGATGCCGAGTGCGCGGGCTGCGTACAGCGCTCCGAGCGCGTTCTCGACGTTGAAGCGTCCTTTGAGCCGCAGCTCGATACCCTCGAGCGCACTCGCATCCTCCGCGGCGAACGTGATCGCGGACGGGATCTCCGCCGCCAGCCGCCTGCCGTATTCATCGCCGACGTTGACGAGGGCGATGGGCCGAGGCTCGACGAGGAACAGCCGTCGCTTCGCCTCGAAGTACGACTCCATGTCGCCGTGGAAGTCGAGGTGATCCTGGCTGAGGTTCGTGAAGACGAGGACTGCGAAGCGAACGTGGTCGAGGCGGTGCAGGACGGACGCGTGGGACGACGCCTCCATCGCGCACGAGCGGTCGCCGGCGTCGAGCATCTCGCGGAACAGACGCTGCAGGTCGATCGCCTCCGGCGTCGTTCGCACGACACCGCGGCGTTCGCCTCCCACCCGCGCCTCCACCGTCCCGAGCAGCCCCGGACGGCGGCCGGCCGCGGCGAGAATCGCGAACAGGAGGTGGCTCGTCGTGGTCTTGCCGCTCGTGCCGGTGACGCCGACGACCTCGAGCTCGCTGGTGGGCTCGCCGAAGAACACGTCCGCCGCGGACGCCATCGCCGCGCGCGAGTCGCGGACGACGAGCTGCGACACCGGGAGGTCGAGCGCACGCTCGACGACGAGGGCGACGGCTCCGCGCTCCACAGCCTCCGCGGCGAAGTCGTGCCCGTCGGCTCGCTCACCCGGAACGGCGAAGAAGAGCGCACCGGCCGTAACGGCACGGGCGTCGTAGGCGAGATCGCGTACCTCGACCGAAGGGCGCCCCAGCACCTCCACCGGCTCGAGCGCTGAGACGAGGCGCTCCAGGTCCATCGGCGCGACTCTAGCGAGCGGGTGCCGCGCACCCGCTCGCTGGGTGATCCACGGCGCCGTGATGGGAACTCACGGCCGTAACCCACGCAAGCCCAGGCAAAGCTCGACTGAACGGAGGGCTCGGGAGACCGCGTCTTCCGAGCCCGCGGTCCGTGGTCATCACAGCTAGCGAAAGCGAAGGTCGGGCGGGACCTCGAGGTTCTGCAGGTCGAAGGAGGCGATCTGCTCGAATGCCGGCGCGGCGACCGTGCCGCCGTAGATCCCGCCGTGCGGCTCGTCCACGCTGACGAGCACGACGAGGCTCGGGTTCGAGGCCGGCACCATCCCGACGAAGGTCGCCACGTACGCGCCGGGGATGTAGCCGTTCGGTCCCGGCTTCTGCGCGGTGCCCGTCTTGCCGGCGACGCTGTAGCCGGGGATGGCAGCGAGCTTGCCGGTTCCCTGATCCGAGACGACGCCTTTCAGCATCGTGCGGAGCTGCCGGTCGACGCCCGGATCGAGGATTCTCCGCCGGTGCAGGCGCGGCGGCGGCTCGCCGAAGACGTGATCGACGAGGTGCGGCTGGATCCACTCGCCGCCGTTCGCGAGCGCCGCGTACGCCGAGGCGAGCTGCACCGAGGTGACCGAGACGCCCTGGCCGATCGGGACGTTTCCGATCGTCGACCCCGACCAGTACGACGGCAGCAGCCCACCGCTCTCGCCCGGAAGGTCGATGCCGGTCTTGCGGCCGAAGCCGAAGCGTTTCATCCACTTCACGAGGCCCGTCTCGCCGAGGTACCTCTCCGCGATCGTCACGGCGCCGACATTCGACGAGCGCTGGAGGATCTGCGCGACCGTCATCCGCTCGGTCGGCCGGATCTCGGCGTCGTGGATGACGCGGTCGGCGACGTGGATCGAGTACGGGAGCGTGAATGCCGTCTGCGGCGTGATCTTGTGCTCCGAGAGGGCGCCGCCGACCGTCACGACCTTGAACACCGAGCCGGGCTCGAAGACGTCGTTCACGGCGTGGTCGATCGTGAGGTCGCGGTCGTGCGCGAACGCACCCGGAAAGTCGTTCGCGTTGTAGCCCGGTTCCTGCGCCAGGGCGAGGATCGCGCCCGTGTGCGGGTCCATCACGATCGCGGTCGCATCCTTCGCGTGCCACTGGCGCACCGTCTGCTCGAGCACCTGCTCGGCGTTGGCCTGGATGTGACTGTCGAGCGTGAGGGACACGTCGAGGCCGTCGCGCGCCGGACGGTCCTGGATCGTGTTGACGGCCTGGCCTGTCGCATCGCGCACGACCGTCGCGCGTCCCGGCGTTCCCGACAGATCCTTGTTCAGCTCGCGCTCCAGCCCGGCGAGGCCGGTGTTGTCCGTGCCTGCGTAGCCGAGCACGGAAGCGGCGACGGTGCCCTGCGGATAGACGCGCCGCTCGTCGGACTGGAAGGTGAAGCCCGTCAGTCCGCGCTTCGCGAGCGCCGCCGCGAGCTTCGGCGAGGCCTTCCGCTGCACATAGACGAATCCGCGGCTCTGGTCGGCGAGAGCCTCGTAGACCTTCCGGAAGCGAAGGCCGAGCACCTTGGCGGCCACTCGCGCCTCTCTCCTCGGGTCGGAGATCTGCATCGGGTCGGCGATGACGTCGGTCGCCTGCTCGCCGATCGCGAGCGGCGTCCCGAGCCGGTCGTAGATCGTCCCCCTGCTCGCCGGGAGCTCGAGGTCGAACTTCGTCTGGCTCTGCGCGAGCCTGGCGAGCGAGGAGGCGCGGATCGTCTGGATCCAGGCCGCACGCGCACCGAGCGCGGCGAAGGTGATCAGGATGATGAGGAGGAGAAGACGGAGCCGCGAGTTGACGACCCGCGTCTTCAACGGCTACTCGGCGCGAGGTCGAGGTACGACGTGTTGCCGGGCGACGCCTGCACGAGGCCGAGGCGGCGTGCCGCGGCTTCGATCCGCGGTGCCGAGCTCGCATTCGAGAGCTCGGAGGCGAGCGCCTGGTTCCGCGCGCGGAGCTGTGCGGCCTTCTGGTCGAGCCGCGAGACGGAGACGTGTGCCCGCAGCACCGCGACGTTCACCGCGACGACGCCGGAGAGGAGGAGCGCGAAGAGGATCATCCAGACGATGTGGCCGCGGACGCGGCGTTGCGAGACCCTGCGCCGCGAGCGTACGGGCCTCGCCGGACGCTGCCGAGCCGGACGCTGCCGAGCCGGACGCTGACCCGGGCGTTGCGCCGGCCGCCGGCGCGGCGGTGCCGGCTCCGCAACCTCGACCTGCGCGAACCAGTCGACCGCGGCCATCAGGCTTCCTCCGCCCCGCTCTTGACTGCGGCCCGCAGGCGCGCCGAGGACGAGCGCGGGTTGGCCGCGAGCTCGGCCTGGCCCGGCCGGACGGGCCGCCGCTGCAGGGCGCGGAGCTCCGGCTCGTGGCCACAGACGCAGACCGGGAAGTCGGGCGGGCACGTGCAGCCCCGCTCGCGCTCGCGGAGGAACCGCTTCACGATCCGGTCCTCGAGCGAGTGGAAGGCGATCACCGCGAGCCGGCCGCCCGGCCGCAGCATCTCGAGCGCCGCCGGCAGCGCGACCGCGAGCGAGTCGAGCTCGGCGTTGACCTCGATCCGCAGTGCCTGGAAGGCGCGCTTCGCCGGATGCCCGTCGCCGAAGCGCGCCGGCGCCGGGATCGCAGCCTTGATCACGTCGACGAGCTCGCCGGTGCGCTCGAACGCCTGCTCCCGCCGACGGCGGACGATCGCCCGCGCGATCTGCTTCGCGTATCGCTCCTCGCCGTAGCGGCGGAAGATGGTCGTCAGGTCGCGCTCGCTCCACGTGTTCACGACGTCGCGCGCGCTCACGTCCTGCGTCGGATCCATCCGCATGTCGAGCGGCGCGTCCGCTGCGTACGAGAAGCCGCGCTCCGGCCGGTCGAGCTGCATCGAAGAGACCCCGAGATCGAGCAGGATCGCGTCGGCCTGGACGCCGTTCGAGGCGAGTTGCGGCAGGACGACGCCGAAGTCGCCGCGCAGGAGACGCGCGTTCACGGTGGTGCGCTTCGCGAGCTGCTCGAAGTACGTCCGGGCCGTCGGGTCGCGGTCGATCGCGATCAGCTTCCCCTTGCCGCACAGGTCGGCGGCGAGGATCGCGGCATGCCCGCCGGCGCCGAAGGTCGCGTCGACGACGGTCTCGCCCGGCCGGACGGCGAGCGATGCCCGCACCTCCTCGGCGAGGACGGGGACGTGGTCAGCTTCCCTGGGCTGCAAGACGTTCGGCAACATCCTCAGCACTCCCTTCGACCTCGGCGAGCTCGCGCTGCCAGGCGGCGCGATCCCAGATCTCGAGGTGGTCGTTGACCCCGGCGACGACGACGTCGCGGCCGAGCTTCGCGTGCGCGAGCAGCGCGGGCGGGATGCTCACGCGCCCCTGCCGGTCCGGCGTCGTCTCGCTGGCGCCGGAGAAGAAGTGGCGCTGCATCCGCCGTCCCTGCTGGCTGAGCGGCTGGAGGGTGGCGAGGGTCGAGTCCCGGTAGTTCCCCCAGGCTTCGCGCGTCCAGGCATAGACGCAGCCGTCGAAGCCGCGGGTGACGACGATGCCGTCCTCGAACGCCCGGCGGAACTTCGCCGGAAGCGTGAGCCGGTTCTTGTCGTCGATCGTGTGCTCGTACTCGCCTAGGAGCATGGGGCCGCTCTCCCTATTCCACCACTACTCCCCACTATAAACCACTTTTCCCCACAAGTCCATAGCAGTTGGACCGCGCCAACGCGCGCCGGCGAAAATCCGTGGAGTCGGCCTAGATGCTCGTCTCGGTCGCGCGCAGCCGGGCTGCGAGCGTGCGCAGGAGCACCAGCGCGAGCGTCGGCTCGGCGCCGAGGAGCTTCGTGAAGGCGGCGCGGCCGATCGTCAACGCGAGCACCTCTCCCTCGGCGATGACGTCGGCGGAGCGCGGAGTGCTGTCGAGCAGGGCCATCTCGCCGAAGTAGTCCCCCATCCCGAGACGGCGCGGCCGCCCGCTGCTGCGGACGACCTTCGCGTGGCCGTCGAGCAACACGAAGAACGACTTGCCGGCGTCGCCTGCGCGCACGAGCGTCGAACCGGGTGCGAAGCGCCGGACGCGGGCGAGCTTGGCTACCCGCAGCAGGTGACGCTTCGGCAGGCCCTCGAAGAGCGGCACCTCCTCCAGCGTCCCCAGCCAGTCGTGCGCCGAGTACCGGTCGGAGGGAGTCGTCAGGATCGCTTCGGCAGCGGAACGCGCACCAAGCTGGCTCACGCGCAGACCCTATCGCTGTTCAATCGGCGTGTACATCGCCGCGCGTGAGCTGGTGCCCGTATGCGCCGCGGCCGGTCAGGACCGCCGCCCCACACTGCGCACCCAGCCCGACCGCCTCGTCCACCGGCCTGCCGAGGGCGAGCCCGTACGTGAGGCCGGCGGCGAAGCAGTCGCCGCAGCCGTACGCGTCGGAGACGGTGCCGGGAAGGGGCGCCGCGCGGAACGGGCCGCCGGGCCGGATCCAGCCGCCGAGCGCGCCGGCCGTCGTGACGACGATCTGCGGCTCCGGCTCGAGCCCGCCGGACTCGAACCGCTCGGCCGCGTCCTCGCCGCTGCCGACGAGGACGTCCACCTCCACGACCGCGCGGCGCAGCGTCGCGAGCTCGCGGGAGGTGGCGACGAGTACGGGACTGTGGCGGGCCGCGCGAAGGGCGGCGACGTCTCCGCTCACGAAGTAGACGGCTGCGCAGCGGTGGAGCTCCTCCCACGGGAGCGAGCCGTCCTCGCCGGAGGGAAGCAGCTTGTCGCCGAGCACGGTGATCGTCCGCTCACCGGTCTCGTCGACGTGAGTGAGCGCCCGCCGTTGCTTCCCGGGCGCGCGACCCGCATGCACCGTGACGCCGCGCGCCTCGAGCTCCTCGCGCGAGCGGCGGCCGAGCTCGTCATCGGCGAGAGCGGTGAAGAAGAGGCACGAGCCCCCGAGGTTCGCGACCTGGACGGCGGCCACCGCACCGCCACCGCCGGGCTCTTCCCACGTCTCGAGCGCGTGCACGATCTCGCCGGGCGCGGGCACGTGATCGACACGCGCGAACTCGACCCATTCGACGTGACCGACGACAGCGACGTTCATGACCTCACATCTTGAACCCCGACTACGTTTCATTGGACGGTGAGCGGCGTTCCTCCCTTCGAGCGGTTCTACGAGTGTCACAAGGGCGAGGTGCTCGGGTTCCTGCGGCGGCGGGCGGGACGCGACCGGGCCGACGACCTCTTCCAGGAGACGTTCCTCCGTGCGTTGCGCGCCTACG
This sequence comes from Thermoleophilia bacterium, assembly GCA_025933895.1. Taxonomy (GTDB): domain Bacteria; phylum Actinomycetota; class Thermoleophilia; order Gaiellales; family Gaiellaceae; genus Palsa-739. The sequence continues at coordinate 16,804 of JAICZB010000001.1, read as the reverse complement.
GCCGGCTCGAGCACGGCGAGCACCTGCGCGCCTGGGTGCTCACGATCGCCTCGAACGCGGTCGTCGACGCGGCGCGGCGGGAGCGACCCACGGCCGAGCTGTCGGCCGAGCCGGCGAGCGAGGATGAGCGGCCGGCCGTCGAAGAGCTCGCGCCGCTGACCGACGACCTGCCGCCGAAGGAGCGCGCGGCAGTCGTCCTCCGCTACGGCTACGACCTCGACTACGACGCAATCGGCGCGGCGCTCGGCTCGAACGAGCAGGCGGCGCGACAGGCGGCCTCCGCCGGCGTGCGGCGGCTGCGGAAGGAGAAGGAGCAACGATGACTGGAGTTCCGACCGTTCTCGACGAGCGCTTCCGCACGGCGGCGGCAGCGTCCGGCGAGCTCGACGTCGCCTACGACGTCCTCGACGACACGCCCGTCGGGCGGCTGCTCGTCGGCGTCTCGGAGCGCGGGCTCTGCCGCGTCGGCTTCGACCCGGAGCCGGAAGCCGAGCTGGAGCGGCTGGCCCGTCACTTCGGGCCGCGTGTCCTCCGTGCTCCCGACGCGCTCGACCGTGTCCGCCGCGAGCTGGACGAGTACTTCGCCGGCCGCCGGCACGCCTTCGACCTCGAGCTCGATCTGCGCGCGACGCCGGAGTTCCACCGGCGCGTCCTCGAGGAGCTCGATCGGGTCGAGTACGGCCACACGACGACCTACGGCGCCCTCGCGGCGCAGGTCGGCGCCCCGCGCGCGGCGCGGGCAGTCGGCACAGTGATGAACCGGAACCCGCTGCCGATCGTCCTCCCCTGCCACCGCGTCGTGGGAGCGAACGGCAGCCTCACCGGCTACGGCGGCGGCCTCGACCGCAAGGAGTGGCTGCTGCGGCTCGAAGGTGCGCTTCTGTAGAAGGGCGGCACCGTCCGTGGTCGCCGAGATCATGCCGGCATGACATTCCTCGCGCTCGTCATCAAGGCACACAGGGGAAGACAGCTCGCCGAGCTCGGAGCAGCGCTCGGAGCGGTTGGCGGTCTGGCGCTCCTGCTGGGCGCCCTCATGCCGCTGGCGCGGCGCGCCGGCCAGGCGATCGGGGGTCTCCTCATCGGCGGCGGCTTCGTGCTCCTCGTCATCGCCATCCGCTGGGGCCACTTCCACTAGAGGCTCACGCGCCGGGAACGTGGCGCAGCTTGTAGCCCACGCCCCAGACATTCACGACCCAGCCCGACAGCCCCGCGGTCGCGAGCTTGCGCCGGACGCGGGACGCGTGCGACTCGAGCGTCCGGGTCGGGACGTACGTGCGGAAGCCCCACACGTCCCGCAGCAGCTGCTCGCGGGTGAAGACGCGGTCGGGCGCGGACGCGAGCTTCACGAGCAACGCGAACTCCTTTCCCGACAACTCCACCTCCTGGCCGAGCACGGTGACGCGCCGCGCCGCGCGGTCGATCTCCAGCGAGCCGATCTCGAGCAGCTCGACCCGCGGCGGACAGCGCCGCAGGAGCGCGTGGATGCGCGCGAGCAACTCCTCGTAGACGAACGGACGCGCCAGGCAGTCGTCGGCGCGCGCGAGCGCGCGGACCCGCGCGGCAGGGTCGGCGCCGCCGAGCACGATCACGGGACAGTCGGGGACCACCCCGCGGTCGAGCGCCTCGGCGTCCCCGAGCACGAGAACGTCGGGATCCGCCGCCCGCGGCAGCCGCTCCGCTCGCTCGCACGACACGACGTCGAAGCCGTCGTTGCGGAGCTGGCGCTCGAGGAACCCGCGAACGGTCGCTTCCGGCTCGGCGAGGAGGAGCGCGGTCATGCCACCGAGGCTAGGCGCAGTGCCCCGGCTCCGCCAGATGTCCTTTCGCGCTAAAGCGTGACGATCCGGGCGAAGCTCTTCGCTCTTCGCCCGGAGATGAACGAACTGCGCACACCCGAGATTGCGACCTCGCGTGTGCTCCGTGCAGTAGGGCTTGCCTGGGGTTTGCGTGGGTTCGAGCGTTCTGTTCGGTCGCGGGCGAGCGCACGACACCACGATCCGCCCACGGGATCGAAACCAAAACACGGAGGCGCAATTCCGTTGTCCCAGCGAGCGGGTGCGCAGCACCCGCGAGCTACAACCGGCCGGAGCGGATCACGCCCCACAGCAGCCAGATCCCGAGGATCGTCGACAGTGCGAAGCCCCCCATCGAGATGATGTTCACGCCGAGCACGTGCGGGCCGGCCTTCGCGAAGATCCCGATCAGGCTCGAGCCGATCAGCCCTCCGACGACGATGAGCGCGATCACGAGCCGGTTGAACAGCGTGTCGAGCTTCGCGAGCAGGTCGTCGAGGCCCTTGTGCACGAACCCGACCTCGATCTGGCCGTCGCGGATCTCCTCCATGAAGTCGTGGAACTGGTGCGGCGCCTCGGCGAGCACCTGCGCGTACCGGAACGCCTCCCGGCGGGCGCGCCGCGCGACGCGCTCCGGCCTGAACCGCTCGAGCATCAGGTCGCGCGCATACGGCCGCGCCACCTCGAAGACGTTGAAGTCCGGATAGAGCTCGGCGCCCACCGACCCGAGGGTCGCGAGTGCGCGGTCGAGCAGGAGGAAGCGCGCCGGCAGGTGCAGGTTCATGGAATAGATGAGCTGGAAGCCCTCGCGGATGATCTGGATCGGGTCGATCTCGCTGAGGCTCGCGCCGTAGTAGCGGAAGTACAGCTCGCGGAGCTCGGAGAGGAACTCCCCTTCCCGCTCCTTCGGATAGCGGACGCCGAGGTCGGCGAGCCGCCTCGGGAGCTGGTCGATGTCCTCGTTCGCGGCCGCGATGAAGAGGCCGGTCAGCCTCGACATGTCGTCGTCCGTGAGCGTGCCGACCGCACCGAAGTCGACGAGCCCGATCGTCCCCGCCTCCTGCGGCACGAGGATGTTCGCCGGGTGCGGGTCGCCGTGGAAGAAGCCGTGCCGGAAGATCATCGCCATCCACGTCTCGGTGATCCGGTACGCGAGCTCGCGCCGTTCCGCGAGCGTCGTCGTCGCGAGGTTGACGTCGGCGAGCTGGATGCCGTCGATCCATTCCAGCGTCAGTACGCGCGGGCGCGTGTACTGCCAGTACACCTTGGGGACGCGGACGTGCGGGTCGCCGGCGAAGTTGCGGTGGAAGTTCTGCGCGTTGCGCGCCTCCTGCCGGTAGTCGAGCTCCTTCCGGATCGAGCGGGCGAACTCGTCCACGAGCTGGCGCGTGTCGACGAAGTCGAACGCCCGGATCCGCTCGCGCGCGAGCTTCGCGGCCTGGTAGAGGAGCCCGAGGTCGGCCTCGATCTTGCGCGGCGCGCCCGGCCGCTGCACCTTGACGGCGACGCGGCGCCCGTTCGGCAGCGTCGCGCGGTGCACCTGGCCGATCGACGCCGCCGCGACGGGGGCCGGCTCGAAGTCGAGGAAGAGGCGCTCGAGCGTGTTCCCCAGCTCCTCCTCGATCACGCGCTCGGCCTGCTCGAACGGGAACGGCCGCACGTCGTCCTGCAGGCCGCGCAGCTCGACGATGATGTCGGGCGGCACGACGTCGGGCCTCGTCGAGAGGAGCTGCCCGAACTTGACGAACGTCGGCCCCAGCTCGTCGAGCACTTCGCGCAGGTGCTGGCCGCGGGCGGAGGACGCGCCGTGCTCGGCCGCGACGTTCGCGAGCCGCTCCTCCGCGGAGCGCCCCGGAATGAGGTCGCTGAGCTTGTGCGCCTCGAGGAAGTAGCCGAAGCCGTGGCGCACCATGACCTGCGCGATCTCCGACAGACGCCCGATGCTCCTCGTCGTGCTCACGCTCGACAGGCTACGCGGCGGGAGTGTCGGCAGCTAGGCGGCAGCGCGGCGACGTGCCTCGCGCCGCCGGGTCCACGGGCCGGGCGGGACGAGCAGCGACTCGGCGTGGAGGTACGCGAGCCCGACCGCGGGCAGGTCCGTGAGCCGCTCGACACAGATATAGCGGCGGCGCCATTCCGGGAAGAACTTGCGGTTGAACGAGTAGAGCCGTTCGAGCTGGAAGATGTTGTCGGCGAGCAGGAGCACCCGGCGCACGAGCCGGCGCACCGGCGTCGTCACCCGATCCGGCGCGAGGAAGTCCGTCAGCGCGCAGAAGTTGAGCGACAGCTCGCTCGCACCACCCTCCCGTGCCCAGGCGAGCGTCTCGACGACGAGGAACTCCGTCAGGCCGTTCGGCGCATCCGGGCGGCGGCGCATCGCGCTGAGCGACCACCCGCCGCCTGCGGGACTGGGTGCGAGATGGAGGAAGCCGCCGATCCGTCCGGCCGGGTCCTCGGCCAGGGCGAGCACGGTCCCTGGAACGTGGAGATCGTCGATCGCCATCGAAAAGCCCCGCTCGGTCTCCCCGCCGAGCCACGCCGCCGAGACGTCCTCGAGCTCGGTCTCGCTCGCGGGCGCGACCTCGTCGGCCGAGACGACTCGGAACGAGTAGCCGGCCTTGCGGAGCCGGGAGACCGACTGCCGTACCTTCCGGATCGCCCGTCCCTCGAGCGAGAACTCCTGCGGTAGGAGCACCGCCTCCTCCCCGATCGGCACCGGTTTGAGCCCCAGCCCGCGGTAGCGCTCGAGGTGCTCGCCGGACACGCCGACCACCGCGAGCCGCCACCCGTGCGCGCGGACGATGCGCCGCAGCTCCGCGAGCAGCTCGTCGATCTCCCCGTCGTCGCCGACCGGATCGCCGCTGACGAGGGCCGTTCCGGCCACGACGCGGTACGCGAGAAAGGCACGGCGCGACGGCGAGAAGAGGTAGCTCTTGTCCCGCCGGAGGGCGAAGAAGGAGAGGCTGTCGCTGCCGTAGGAGTCGACGATGGCCCGCACGACCCGGCGCTCCCCCACCGTCTGCGCGACCGCGTGCCCGAAGGGTCGCAGCCAGAAGTAGAGCGCGAGGAAGCCGAGCGCGAGGCCGAGTCCGAGGAGCGCGTCGCCGCTGCGATGCGAGAAGTCGATGCCGCGAAGTTCCGCACCGCCCGCGACGGCCGCGATTCCCGCGAGGGCGGTGCAGAGGCCGAGCAGCGGCCGCACGCTCGCCGGGTCGCCCGGGACGTCGAAGCGGCGACGCCAGCGGACGAGGAAGACGAGCAGGAGCAACGAGATCGTCGCCTCTTCGATGTCGAGGCCCTTCGCGAGATGCGCGACGGCGGACGCGACGACGGCCCCGACCGCGAGCTGCCACGCGCGCCGCCGGCGCTTGGCGAGCGAGCGCGAGAGCCAGATCAGCGCGATCCCGAAGGCGACGGTGAGGACGCGCGCGGCCTCCGGCCAGCCCGGAGGCAGGACGCCCTGGACGAACTCGAGGCGGTTGGCCATCTCCGGCGTCAGCGCCGAGACGATCCCGATCGTGCCGACGGACGCGGCGCCCCAGGCGAGCAGTCTCTCGGCACCGGGCAGCCTCGACATCACTCGCCGAGGGTACAACGTGACCATGAGGGGACTGGGAGAGCCGCTCGTGGAGCCGGAGCCGGACGAAGGCGTTCGGATCCCGCTGCCGCGCTGGATGACGCTGCTGCTCGGGCTCGTTGCGGTCGGGCTCGTTCCCTGGATCCTCTACCTGACGCTCACGCTGCCGTCACGGCACGTCACGTTCCACTACGACCTCGCCTGGATCGGCTTCGACGTCGGGCTGACCGCCTCGTTCGCGGCAACGGCGTGGGCGACGTTCCGCGGCTCGCAGTGGCTCGTCCCGCTGGCCGCCGTGACGGGGACGATGCTCCTCTGCGATGTCTGGTTCGACGTGGTCACCGCTCAGAGCGGCGGCGAGATGTGGGAGGCGATCGCGGAGGCGGCACTGGCCGAGCTGCCGCTCGCCGCGGTCTGTGGCTTCATCGTCTACGACGCCGAGACGTTCCTCGCCGCGACGGTGAACCGCTTCAGGCGCTGAGGCTTACGGCGCCGGAGGAAGGTCGTGCGGGCCTTCGAGGAGCCGCAGGCGGTGCTCGAGCTGGGCGACGCGGAGCTCGAGCTCGTCGAGCTCGTCGCGCGTCACGAGGTTCAGCTCGTCCGCGATCCCGCGCAGCGCGGAGAGCGCGCCTTCGGAGAAGCGCTCGCGGCTGCCACGCACCCGGCTCGGCAGCTCGGCGAGCAGCTCCTCGAGGGTTTCGAGGAGCAGGCGGCTGCTACCGCGCGCGGCCATGCGGCCTCGAGCGCCGCCGCTGGCGCCGCTTCTCGCGCCGCGCCTGGGCGGTGGCCGGCTCGGGCGTCACCGCGTCGACCAGCCTGGGCGTCGCCTCGGCGGCGAGCGCCGCCTCCGACTCCTGCAGTGCCAGCGTGCCGGGATCGGCCACCGGACCGCCCTTCGGGAGCCACGGCCTGCGACGAGCCGGCGTCCCGCCGTCCGGGTCGGTTCCTTCGTCGCCCTCGACCTGGGCCTTCCGCCGCGCATAGTCCGGCTCGCGCTCCTTCCAGATCGTGAGCAGCGGAGCCGCGAAGAAGATCGAGGAGTAGGCGCCCGACGTGACACCGACGATCAGCGCGAAGGCGAAGTCCTTGAGCGTCGCGCCGCCGAGGATCTCGAGGCAGATGATCGGCAGGAGCGTGATGAACGTCGTGGCGAGCGATCGCCTGATCGTCTCCCACAGCGACACGTTGGCGATCGTCGCGAACGGCGAGCGCCGCATCAGCGGAATGTTCTCGCGTATGCGGTCGAAGATGATGATCGTGTCGTAGATCGAGTAGCCGAGAACGGTGAGGACGGCGGCCACCGTCGCGACCGAGACCTCCTTCCCGACGAGCGCGTACACGCCGACGGTCACGGCTATGTCGTGCAGCATCGCGAGGATCACCGGCATCGCGAACTTGAAGTCGAACCTGATCGCGATGTAGATGCTGATCAGGAGCAGCGAGACGATGATCCCGTAGATCGCGTCGATCGCGATCTGGTGGCCGAACGTCCCCGAGACGTTCTGCGTCCCGCCCCCGTACATCCCGAGGTTGGCCTTGAGCGCCTGGCTCAGATCGTTCTGCTCCTTGCTCGAGAGCGTCCTCGTCCGGACCTGCCAGTTCGTGAACTTGCTGTGCAGGGCCGAGCCCTGGGCCTGGACGATGGCGTCGCGCTGGCCGTGCTGACCCATGAACGACTGGACCTCTCCGGTCGAGTACGCCTGGTGCGTCTTGAACGTGAATGTCGTCCCGCCCTTGAAGTCGATCCCCAGGTTGAGCCCGCGCGTCCCGAGCGCGATCACTCCGGCGGCGATGACGACGGCCGACATCCCGAACCACAGGTAGCGGCGGCGCATGAAGTCGATCTGGAGCCACTTGGCGGTCTGCTGTCCGTGCGCGCCCATGAAGCGCGGGTTGTCGAACCAGCGGAAGCCGCTGAGCAGGCCGAGCAAGGCGCGCGTCGCGGCGACGGCCGTGATCAGCGAGATCACGGTGCCGACCAGCAGCATCAGGGCGAAGCCCTTCACGTCCGCGACGGCGATCAGGAAGATGACCATCGCCGTGATGACGGTCACGACGTTCGCGTCGAGGATCGTGTGGAAGCCCTTGCCGTAACCCGCGGAGATCGCCGCGCGCACCGATCGCCCGGCTCGCACCTCTTCCTTGATGCGTTCGAAGACGACGACGTTCGCGTCGGCCGCGACGCCGATCGTGAGGATCAGGCCTGCGAATCCCGGCAGCGTCAGCGTGACGTTGAAGAGGAGGATCGCCGCGTAGTAGAGGAGGCCGTAGATCGCGAGGCCGATGACCGCGACGACGCCGAGGAAGCGGTAGAGCAGGAGCAGGAACAGCGCGACGATCGCAAGGCCCGCGATTGCCGCCCAGATCGCCTGGTGGAGCGAGCTCTTGCCGAGCGTCGCCGTGACCTCGGTGCGCGCGATCTGCTTGAACTGGTACGGAAGGGAGCCGCTCTGCAGCACGAGCGCCGTCTGCTTCGCCGCCTTCGTGCTCGGCTCCGTGATCTGCGCGTTGCCGGCGATGCCGTCCTGCAGCGATCCCTGCGTCCAGTCGATGAACGGCGTCTCCCTGAGCTGGCCGTCGAGGACGATCGCGTTGTGCCCGGCGTACTGGTTGATCGTGGCCTGGTCGGGGTTGGTGCCGATCAGACCGGCGGGGCCGGCGGCCTGCCGGCCGCGGTCGTACTCGAGCTTCGTGATCCTCTGGAACTGCTGCGAGCCGTGATGCGTGAACTGGAGCGTCACGATCGGCTGGCCGCTCTGGTCGACGTCGGCCAGGACGCCCGACTCGACGAGGTCGTTCCCGGTCAGCTCCGGCGGCCCGTTGGGGTTGATGACCTCGCCGCTCTTGGTGACCGTCCTCGGCGTGTACTTGAAGAGGTACCAGTACTTGTTGCTCTGCGAGGTTCCGTTCGAGCCGGCGCCGGGGCAGTTCGCCACGCCGGAACACCACACGGGCTCGCGATTCGCCGGCACCGTCAGGATCACCGTGTCCGCAGGCTGCTTCCCGTCCTTGTAGGGCAGCAGCAGCTGCTTGCGGTTCTTGGCCGGGCCTTGCACGACCGAGTGGAAGGTCTTCGTCTTCGCCTTCGTGGCCTTCTTGCCCGTGCCCTTGGCCGGGATCTTCTTCGTGACGGTCTTGAAGAGGTAGTAGGCCTCCGGAGAGCCCTTGCTCGCTTCCTTCTTGACCGCGGTCAGCAGGCTGTAGAGCGACGGAAGCGGCGCAGCATGACCCGCGTTGACCGTCGGCGGCATGAGGTTCGGCTCGAAGTCGAACATCTGCAGCTGGCCGGTCGTGCCGACGATCTTTGCGGCCTTGGCCGGGTCGTGGACACCGGCGAGTTGGATCACGATCTCGTTTCCACCCTGGATCGCGACGTTCGGAGAGGCGACGCCGATCTTGTTGACGCGGTTCTCCATGATGTTCTGCGCGGTCTGCATGCCGGCCTGGGAGAGGCTCTGGCCCTTCTCCGGCGTGGCGCGGAGGATCACCTCGAGTCCGCCCTGCAGGTCGAGGCCCTTGACCGGCGCCTTGTAGATCGGCGAGCCGGGAACCGCGAGCAGCACCGCGCCGACGAGGGCGACGGCGATCACGCCCATGAGCATCAGGTAGTTGCGACGTTCTCTCACGAAGGATCCTTCAAGACCGCGGAACAGGTTAGCCGCGCTTCTCCTCGTTCGACGTCTCGCTTTCCTTCGAATCGGCTAAGTCTTCGTCGTCGAACGCGGAGCGCCACCGTTCGCCGTCCTGGCCCTCCGTCTCGGCTTCGCCGTCCTCGCCCGGCTCGGGCTCGCGCGTCACGCCTGCGATCGCGCGCCGCGCAACCCGCACCTCGGTCTTCGGCGCGATCTCGACGGTTACCTGGTCCTCGTCGAGCCGCGAGACCGTGCCGTAGATCCCGCCGGCGGTGAGCACCTCGTCGCCGACGCGCAGGTCGCCGAGCATCTGCTGCTGCTGCGTCTGCCGCTTGCGCTGCGGCCGGACGACGATGAACCAGAGCAGGACGAAGGCGACGATGATGATCAGGAAGAACCCCGACCCGCCGCTGCTCGCTCCGATCATGACTCGTTGGCTCCCTTCGCTCGTCGGAGCGCCTCGTCTCTCCACGTGAGGAACTCGCCGCGCCCGATCGCCTGTCGCGCCGCGGCGACGAGATCGAGCAGGAAGCGCAAATTATGCAGGCTGAGCAGCCGCAACCCGAGGATTTCCTGCTGGTTGACGAGATGGCGGATGTAGCCGCGGCTGAAGCGGGAGCAGGCCGGACACGCGCACCCGTCGTCGAGCGGGCGCTCGTCCCGGGCGAAGCGCGCGTTGCGCAGGTTGAGGCGTCCCTCGGGCGTGAGCGCGCTGCCGGTGCGGGCGGTCCGGGTCGGGAGGACGCAGTCGAACATGTCCACGCCGCGCGAGATCACCTCGAGCACGCCCTCGGGGTCGCCGATCCCCATGAAGTAGCGCGGCTTCTCCTCGGGCAGAAGCGCGGCGGCCCCCGTCGTCGCCTCGAACATCGGCTCGCGGTGCTCCCCCACGCTGAGCCCGCCGATCGCGTAGCCGTCGAAGTCGAGCGCGACGAGCTCCTCCGACGAACGCCGTCTGAGCTCTGCGTCGAGGCCGCCCTGCGTGATCGCGAACCGGAGCTGTCCCGGCGCGCGCGGCAGGTCGCGCTGGCGCTCCGCCCACGCGGTCGTCCGGCGCACCGCCTCCTCGAGGTCGGCGCGAGAAACGCCGGCCGGCGAGCAGATGTCGAAGCACATGGCGATGTCGGAGCCGAGCAGCTCCTGTACGCGCGCGGCGAACTCGGGGGTGAAGCGCTCCGGGCTCCCGTCGTAGACGGAGCGGAACGTGACGCCGTCGTCGTCCGTCGCGAGCAGCGTGTCGCGGAGCGAGAAGACCTGGAAGCCACCGGAGTCGGTGAGAATCGCGCCGTCCCAGCCCATGAACGCGTGCAGGCCGCCGAGCTCCGCGACGAGCTCCTCTCCGGGGCGGAAGTGGAGGTGGTACGCGTTGCCGAGCACGATGTCGGCGCCGAGCGCCCGCAGCTCGTCCGGATCGACGGACTTGACCGTCCCCTTCGTCCCCACCGGCATGAAGGCGGGCGTGCGCACCTCGCCGTGCGCGGTGCGGAGCACGCCGGCGCGCGCCGCGCCGTCTCGCGCCGTGACGGTGAAGCTGTCGGCCACGAGGCGAGCGTAGACGGGCGGGGCCGTTTCTCCAGCCGCAGCTGCGGGTAAGATCGTAATACGATGGCAAACTGGGGCCCGCTCGGGCGCACGCCGTACTTCTTCTCGGCTCGACGCTCGTTCCGCGAGGAGCGGCTGCTGTCGTACATCCGCCGGGAGCACCGGCGCGGCCGGCACCTCGGCGAGATCCTCGACGACCCCTACGTCCGCCGCTGCGGCTCACGCGAGTTCGTCTGGGCGACGATCCGGCACACCTCGCTGATCGAGCTGCTCGAAGCGGATGTGCGTGAGGCGTTCGCGCGCACGACGGCCGCGCTCTCCAAAGCCGAGTAGCTTCCGCGGCTTCCGGCGCCGCCTTCCTAACCGGCAGCCGACCCTGTATACGTTCACCGAGACCGGGGCGAGCCAACCGTTGTTCCCGTTGCTCGTCTCAATCGGAAGGGAGCCACGCCTGCCATGAGTTCATTCCGGCCTACCCAGGGCCCGACCTCCGAGATCGCAGAGACGATCGAGGAGGCGCAGCATGTCGCCGCGGCGCTGCGCGAGAACATCGGCATGGTCGTGCGCGGCAAGCCCTCGGAGATCAAGCTCGTCGTCGCCGCCTTCACCGCGGGCGGCCACATCCTCCTCGAGGACGTGCCGGGCACGGCGAAGACGGTGCTCGCGCGGGCGATGGCAGGCTCGATCGAGGGCTCCGTTCCGTCCCGCGTCCAGTGCACGCCGGATCTGCAGCCGCTCGACATCACGGGCCTCTCGATCTACGACCAGCCGAGCCGCTCGTTCGTCTTCCGGCCCGGGCCCGTCTTCGCGAACATCCTCCTGGTCGACGAGATCAACCGGGCGATGCCGAAGACCCAGTCGGCCCTCCTGGAGGCCATGGCCGAGGGCCAGGTGACCGTCGACGGCCAGACCCGCAAGCTCGACTCGCCCTTCCTCGTGCTCGCCACGGAGAACCCGCTCGAGCACGCGGGGACCTTCCCGCTCCCCGAGGCGCAGCTCGACCGCTTCTACATCCGCATGCGGCTCGGCTATCCGTCCGTCGACGACGAGGTGGACATTCTCGATGCGCAGGTCGTCCGTCACCCGCTCGCCGACCTGCAGCCGGTGACGACGCTCGAGGAGGTGCGCCGTCTGCAGCAGTCGGTCGAGCACGTCTACGTCGCGCCGTCGTTGCGTCGCTGGATCGTGTCCCTCGTGGCGGCGACGAGGGAGCTGGAGGCGTCCCGCGTAGGCGCCTCCGTGCGCGGCTCGCTCACGCTCGACCGCCTCTCGCGCGCCTGGGCGCTGCTCAACGGAAGGCATTACGTCGTGCCCGACGACGTCGAGTTCCTCTTCCCGTTCGTGATCGACCATCGGCTGATCCTGCGGCCGTCGCTCAACGGCGGCACGAACGTCTGGCAGTCCTGCCTCGAACGGGCACCGCGCCCGGGCCAGTAGCACGCGTATGAGCTCCTCGCCGCTGCTGGAGCTGGAACCGCATGTGAGGATCATCGGCTCCCTGTTCGGGAGCTCCCCGAGCCGGCGGCGGGGGCAGTCGGACGACGTGGTGAGCGGCCGCCCCTACCAACCCGGGGACGACGTCCGGCGCATCGACTGGGCGACCTCTGCCCGGCTCTCGGCGATCCGCGGCGAGGATCACTTCGTCGTACGGGAGTCCTACGGCGAGGAGGCGCCGTTCGTCTGCTTCACGGTCGACCGCAGCCCGTCGATGGCGCTCTACCCCCGCGAGTACCCCTGGCTGCACAAACCCGATGCGGTCCGGCAGATCGCGGAAGTCGTCGCCCTGTCGGCAGGCCACTACCACTGTCCGCTCGCCTTCCTCGACGCCGACAACTGGCGGCCGCCGTCGACGTCGGCCGAGGCGGACGAGCTCACGGAGCTGCTCGACATGAGTGGCTATGACCGTGCCGAGGAGACGATCGACTCGCTGTTCGGGCGCCTGCACGCCGTCGAGCACATGCTGCCGGGCGGGAGCTTCGTCTTCTGCTGCTCCGATTTCCTGGAGGTGCCCACCGAGCGGACGCTCGCCATGATCGTCGACGCCGGGTGGGAGCTCGTGCCCGTCGTCGTGCAGGACCCGCTCTGGGAGCAGAGCTATCCCGAGGCCGCCGGCGAGGTTTCCCTCCCCGTCTGCGACCAGGCCGGGCGGTTCCGGCTCCTGCGTCAGAGCCGAACCGAGGTGAGCGAGCGGCGGCGGGCGCACGAAGCGCGGCTGAGGCGTCTGGAGGAGTTGTTCACGGGCTACGGCTTTCCGCCGATCGTCATCTCGGAGACCGGAACCGACGCACTGGCCGACGCGCTGAGGAGCTGGAACGTGCGACGGAGGCCGCTGCGATGACGCGGCTGGGGGGCCGGCGGCTGCGTCGGCCTTCGGCCCTGCTCGCCTGCGCAGCGCTGGTCGCGACCGTCGCCGTCGGCTCCCTCGTCCTCGCCGTGCACGACTGGGGCGGCAGCACGGCGGCCGGCGCACCCAAGCCCTCGGCCACGGCGACCCTCTCGAGCCGCAGCGTCCTCTTCGGCGACACAGTGGAGGCGAGGCTGGAGCTGGTCCTGCCTCGGCGGTTCGCCGCAATCGCCTTCCAGGGCACTCCGAACTTCAGTCCTTTCCGGGTCGTGTCCAGCCACGTGGATCGCGCCGAGCTCGGCGGCGGGTTCGAGCGGATCTCTCTCAGCTACGGGCTCGCGTGTCTCTCCCGGCACTGCCTGGGCACCGGCGCCGCGACGCGGGTGCAGTTCAGCCCGACGTCCGTCTCGATTCCCGGCGGCCGGCTGCACGCAGTCTGGCCGCCGCTGCTCGAGGTCGGTCGCGCCCAGGGCGTCTCCCAGCCTGTGACCGACGGCCTCGACTCCGTCTCCGCCACGTTCTCCGGGCTGCGGCCGCGTCGCGACGCGGAGGAAGCCCTCATCGCCGCCGGCCTCTCGCTCCTCGTGTTGCTCGCAGCCTGGCTCCTCCTCCGGCGAAGGGTCAGGCGCCGTCTCGCCCTCGCGGCGCAGCAGGGGTCCCTCCTCCAGGCACTGCTCGTGCGGGTCGAGGCGGGCCTGCCGGAAGACGTCCTCTACAGGCAGCGCCATGCGCTCGACGCGCTCGCGGTCGAGTTGCGCCATCTGCGCATCAACGGCTCGCTCGCGGTCGACGCCGAACGGCTGGCCTGGGCTCCCGAGCAACCCGATCCGCAAGCCATCCGCGCGCTGTGCGCGCAGATCCGCCGGACGGTGAAGGCGTGATCCTTGCTGTCGCCTGCGTTCTGGCCGTGCTCGTGGCCGCGGCGGTGTTCGCGCTCTCGCGGCGGCTGACCCGCGCGCAGGTCTTGCCCATCGGCCCCAGCGACCATCGCGGCGAGCAGCACCGTCGGATACCCGGCCGCGTCCGCTATCTCGGCGCGCTTGCGCTGGTGGCCGCGGTGGCCGGGCTGCTGGCCTGGAGCGTGGACGGAGGCACGAGCCATCCGCCGGCCCTGCCGGGCGAGACCGTCCTGGTCATCGACCTGTCCGGCTCCATCACCTCGCAGGGCAACAAGGTGATCGCCCAGACGCTGGACGGCTTTCGCAACTACCCGCCGAACCGCCACGCGGCGGTGGTCTATTTCTCGTCGAGCGCCGCCCTGGGCTCGCCGATCTCGTCTCCCGCGGCCGACCTGGCGGGACTGGCGCGCCTGTTCACCCCGGATGCGGCCAGGAGCCGCGGCCCCTGGGGAGGAGCGTTCGACGGCGGCACGGTCATCTCTCACGCGGTCGCTCTCGCCCGGCGTGTCCTGATCCGGTCGCAGGCAAGTGACGGGCGGGTGGTGCTCGTGAGCGATCTGCAGGACAACCCCAAGGACCTGAACGTGCTCCACCGCCAGCTCGTGCTGCTCAAAGAGGCTCGTGCGAGCTTCAGCCTCATGCCGCTGCCACCAACGCGCACGAGCCCGATCTCCCTCGCGCAGCTCAGCGCGCCGTACCGGGCGGTGTTCGGAGACCACATCATCGTCCCGAAGCCGCTTCTCGTGGCCGGCACGAACGGCCGGCCGCTGGTGCAGACGGCTCTCCTCCGAGCGAGGTACCCGGCTCTCGCGCTGCTGCTGGCGCTCGTCCTCGGAGCGTCTGCGCTCGCCGTGAGCTTCTTCCCGCGGCTCGCGTGGAGGCTCGGATGACCCGTCGCGAGAGGAAAGCTCTGCTCGTCTGCGCGATCGTGCTGGCGCTCGTTTGCAGTCTGCTCTTCGCGCGGGCCGTGCTCGCGCGGCGCACCGCGGACCTCACCCGGGCGCAGGTGCGCGCGGCGCTCCTCTCCAGCCCGAGGCCGCCGGCGTCCGACTTCGCCGAGCGGACGATGCTGAGCTGGAGCGGCGGAACCGGGCAGTTTCGGTACTGGCAGGCGCTACAGCGCTTCCGCATCGTGGCGGCCGACGCCAGTCAGTCGGCGCAGTTCACGCTGCTGCCCCAGTTGTCCCTCGTGTTCAAGCTCGAGCAGACGGTGGCGTCGCTGAGAGGCGTCGCCGCGCACGACGGCTCCCCTGCGCGCCGGTCTCGTCTGGAGGACATGCTCGGGCTCGCGTATTTCTACGACGCAGAGCTCCACCAGGGCGAAGAGCCGGTCGAGCCCGAGCTCGAGGGAAGGGCGATCGCCGCCTTCCGGCAAGCGGTGCTGCTCGACAGCTCGAACGACGCGGCGAAGACGAACCTCGAGGTGCTCCTCCGGAGGCGGCGCAGCCAGAGAGGTCACACCGTCCGGCAGAATCCCGCTCCCGACCAGTCGCGCATCGAGAACCTGGCACAGAGCGCGAACGGGCTGGCGAGCATGAACGGCGCCGTCGGCCGCCGCGTCCACGGTGGCTACTGATGGTGCTGCTCCACCCAGGCGCGTTGTTCGTTCTGGCGCTGCTCGTGCCGCTCGCCGGCTTCGAGTGGGTACGCCTGCGTCGTGAGCGGAGAGCCGCCCGCGCCCTGGGCCTCCAGCCGAAGCGGCTCCGGCGCGCGCTCGGTAACGGGGTTTGCGCCGGGCTCGTCATCGCGCTCGGTGCGTTTGCCGCGAGCGAGCCGTCTCTGCGACAGACGAAGAGGGTCCAACTGCGGGCGGACGCAGAGGTGTATGTCTTCGTCGACTCGTCCGCGTCGATGCTGGCCAGCGCCTCGTCCCACTCCCCGACGCGGCTGCAGCAGGCGCGAGCGGCGAGCGCCGACTTCGCGCAGAACCTGCCGCCCGATCTGCCGCTCGGCGCGGGCGCGCTCCCTCAGTCGCCGCTGCCTCTGACCGCGCCGAACGGAGATCGCCAGCTCTTCCTCGCCGCGCTCGACCACCTGACCGCGCCGGGCTCGCTGCCGGAGCACCTCTACGGCGGTCGGACGGCCACCGACTTCTCCAACCTGACCACCCTGACCTCGACGCACTTCTTCCTGCCCAAGACCCGGCGACGGATCGTGGTCGTTCTCACCGACGCCGAGGGGCCGTCGTTCGACACGGGCGCGACCGCGGCGACCCTCAAGCACGCTCACATCCGCCTCGTCTTCGTTCGCTTCGGCTCGGAGAGCGACCGCATCTGGCTTCATCCACCGGGACAGAGCCCGGTCATCGACACGAAGTTCGAGCCGGACCTGTCGGATCTCGGCGAAGTGCGCTTGCTCGGCGGGGAGACGGGCGGCGGCTACTACGACCAGCGGCACCTCGGCGGCGCAATCGACAAGGTCGAGCGCCTGGCAGGTCACGGCCCGGACCGCGCGGCCGAACCCCTCGCGCTCTATGCCGACTCTCTGGGGCCGTACGCCCTGCTCGCAGCCCTGCCCTTCCTCGCGTGGCTGGCCGGTGCGCTCCTGCCGCTCAGTGCGCCGCTCGAGGCGCGGTCCCGTCGTCGTCGCCGTAAGCAGCTTCAGCGGGCGAGCGAGGCAGCCTCGAACCAGGCGTAGATCCGTGCGGCGACCTCGGCGTCGCGCTCCGGGTCGGGCGCTCCCGCAGCTCGTGCTCACTGTCGTCGACCGCGCCGCTCGGCGAAAGTCTCGAACCTGTCCCCGTGACCTCCTTTCTGCGGCGCGAACTCCCCGAGCTGCGCGTGGAGCTCCCGCTCGCCGCCGTCGCGCCAGAAGTCGCGCCACTCGTTCGCGCCACGGGGCCTCATCGGTTGTGGTTCACCGCTTCGACGTTGTTCCCGTCGGGATCGAGCACGAAGGCGCCGACGTAGCCCGCGTGGTACTCCGGCCGCTCGCCGGGGCCGCCGTTGTCTCTGAAACCGGCGGCCGTCGCGACGCGATGGAACTCGGCGACCGTCTCGTCGTCCGGCACCGGAAAG
>JAICZB010000253.1 GCA_025933895.1 Thermoleophilia bacterium | reverse complement strand
TACGTATGTGTCCACTCAGCCCGTCCTGAGCGGGCTTGGTCGTCCGTGCAGTCCCGCTGAGTCCGCCTGGTACGCGGTCGTCCGGCCGGTCTCGGTAGACGGCCGGTAGACCGGACGAGACCAGAGCGCGTTGGGGCTGGCTCGCTAGGCGCGCGGGCGTCGATGTTCTAGCCTCGGCTCGTGGCGACATGCGCCAGCTGCGGGCAGGAGACGCCGGAAGGCTTCCCCCGCTGCGCGAACTGCGGAGCTTCACTCGGCGTGGTGGCGCCGGCGCGTGAGCAGCGCAAGACGGTGACGGTCGTCTTTTGCGACATCACCGGATCCACGGAGCTCGGGGAGTCGACCGATCCGGAGGCCTTGCGTGCGTTTCTCGCCGGCTATTTCGAGCGGATGAAGGGGATCGTCGAGGTGCACGGCGGCTCGGTGGAGAAGTTCATCGGCGATGCGGTGATGGCCGTGTTCGGTGTGCCGGTGACGCACGAGGACGATGCGCTGCGCGCGTGCAGGGCTGCGGTCGAGATGCGAGATGCGCTTCCCGAGCTGGGCATCGCCGGACGGCTCGGCGTCAACACCGGCGAGGTGGTGACGGGAACCGAGGAGCGACTTGCGACTGGAGACGCCGTCAACGTGGCGGCGCGCCTGGAACAGGCGGCGCGGCCCGGGGACGTGCTGATCGGCGAGGAGACGCTGCGCCTCGTTCGGGCCGCGGTGAGCGTGGGCGAGGAACGGCGGCTCGACCTGAAGGGCAAGGCCGAGCCGGTTGTGGCCTATCCGCTGCTCGCGGTGACGGGTGAGCTCGAGCGGACGTTCTCGACGCCGATGGTCGGGCGCGGGCGCGAGCTGCAAGGTCTCCGCGATGCGTTCGCGCGAGTCGGCGCCGATCGCTCCTGCCAGCTGTTCACGATTCTCGGTTCTGCGGGCGTGGGTAAGTCTCGGCTGGCGGCAGAGTTCTTGGCGGGCCTCGAAGCACGCGTGGTCCGCGGGCGCTGCCTCTCCTACGGGGAGGGGATCACGTATTGGCCGGTGGTCGAGATCCTGAAGCAGTTCGCGAGACTGCCGGAGGGGGACGCGGCGCGGCCGTTGCGGTCGCTGCTCGGCGAGACGGAGCTGCCCGCCAGCGCCGAGGAGATCGCCTGGGGTTTCCGCAAGCTGCTGGAGCAGGAAGCCCAGGCGCAATCGTTGGTCGTCGTCTTCGACGATCTGCACTGGGCGGAGGAGACGCTGTTCGACCTAGTGGAGCACGTCGCGGACCTCTCTCGGGACACGCCGGTGCTGCTGCTGTGCATGGCCCGACCGGAGTTGCTGGAGCGCCGTGCGTCGTGGGGTGGCGGCAAGTGGAACGCGACCACCGTTCTGCTGGAACCGCTCGACGCGGAGGAGACGGAGCAGCTCCTCTCGGAGCTCGGCAAGGTGCCGCCCGAGCTGCACGAGCGGATCCTCCAGGTCGCGGAGGGCAACCCGCTTTTCCTCGAGGAGATGCTCGCCCTCGTGCGGGACTCGGGCGGAACACAGGTGGAGGTGCCGCCGACGATCCAGGCGCTGCTCGCCGCCCGGCTCGACCAGCTCGACCCGGCGGAACGTTCCGTGCTCGAGCACGGCTCGGTCGAGGGCCGCATCTTCCACCGCGGGGCGGTGGCGGCGCTGGCTGACGGCGACGGAGAGGTCGACCGGCGTCTCGTCGCCCTCGTGCGGAAGGAGCTCGTTCGCCCCGACCGCGCGCAACTGGCCGGAGACGACGCCTACCGCTTCCGGCACCTCCTGATCCGTGACGCAGCCTATGAGGCGCTGCCGAAGGCGGCCCGCGCAGACCTCCATCGCCGCTTCGCCGAGTGGCTCGGCGAGCACGGGCAGAGCCTCGTCGAGCTGGACGAGATCCTCGGCTACCACCTGGAACAGGCTGCGCTCTACCTGGCCGAGCTCGGTCGGTCCGAGGCTGATGTTGCCCGGGAGGCTGCCGGACGACTGGCGGCCGCCGGCGAGCGCGCGCGCTGGCGCGGCGACCTGGAGGCCGCGCACTCGCTGCTGGGGCGGGCGATGAAGCTCGTCGAAGAGCCGGATGTCCATCTGGCGGTCGCGTTTGCGATGAGCCATTTCGCGGCGCGTGACACAGAGCCGCTCCTCGAAGAGGCCGCGCGACGGGCTGAAGCCAACGCGGACGCGGCCGGCGCTGCGCTCGCACGCGCGCTTGCGGCACAGATGCGTCTCTGGACCGGCGAGGGGTCCGCCGACGATGCGGAGGAGCTCGGCCTCGCGGCATTACCGCTGCTCGAGGAGAGACAGGATCACGCCGGCCTCGCCAGTATCTGGTTCGCGCTCGCCAACGGCGCCTACAACTTCCGCTGCAGCTGCGACCAGATCGCGCATGCAGCCGAAATGGCACGACGCTACGAGACGCTCGTCGGCCGACCGCACGACCGCTCGGACACTGTGTACGCGGTGGCAATTTTGGAGGGACCGATCCCGCTCGTCGAGGCGTCGCAACTACTCAATGGGCTCGACTCAACGTATGCGATTGATGCGCTGCGTGCGCTCCTGCTCGCCATGAGCGATCGAATCGACGAGGCGCGTGTTCTCGCCCTCGCGGCTGAGCGGCACGCCCGCGAGTTGGGGCGTTACGGCTATTTGACGAGCGGTGACATCGAGGCTCTATCGGGCAACCACGAGGTCGCTGCGGATGGGTTGGGCGCATGGTGCGCCTACCTCGAGAAGCGCGGCCAGACGGCGGGCGTTGCCGGGTACGCGGGAATGCATGCCCGGGAGCTGTGTCTGGCGGGACGCTACGAGGAGGCTGAACAACGCGCCGCACACGCCCGAGAGCTCAACCAACGAGTCAACCTACAAGACCCCCTCACACAATCGCTCTGGCGGCAGGCGACCGCACTCGCCGCATCCCACCGAGGCGAGCACACCGCGGCGCAGCGGCTCGCGCGAGAGGCACTGACGTACATACTCGAAACGGGCAGCCCGAAATTCCAGGCAGATACCTTCTGCGACTTCGCCGAAGTGCTCGAGGCCGCGGGCCGCCGTGACGACGCGATCGGAGCGTGGGAGGAGGCACTCGACCGTTACGAGCGCAAGGGGATCGTCCCGCTCACGCGTCGCGTCCGCGAGCGGCTCGCCGATCTGCTGCCGGCTTGAGTGCGCGCGCACCGGAAGTAGAGATGCCCCCGGCATGAATCGAACATGCGCACGCGGTTTAGGAAACCGCTGCTCTATCCACTGAGCTACGGGGGCCGCGGGACATTGTGCCGCGCCCGCGCTCCCCGGAAGGGGCTAGCTCGTGACGCCGGAGCGCTCGGCCGAGCGGCTCAGCGCCTCGTCGGCGTCCTGGGCCGCGAACAGCTCCGGGCCGCGCTCGGCGAGGTAGACGGCGCCCGCGGCGCCGGCGCCCATCGCCGCCAGCATCACCGCCGGGCCGCGGAGCCGGATTCCCAATGCCTCGTCGAGGGAGTAACGCCCGGGACCGCTGTCGGCGAGAGCGGCGAGGGATCCGAGGACGAGCATGGGGAGCTCGATGCCG
>JAICZB010000273.1 GCA_025933895.1 Thermoleophilia bacterium | reverse complement strand
CTCGCCGAGGAGCCCGAGTCGCTGACCCGCTACACGTACAAGCAGCTGATCGAGCTCGGCGGGACGGAGTCGGTCGAGGTCGTCAACTGGCTCGCGATGCGCGGTGCGCTCCCCGACGGCGCGCGGCCGCTCGTCACCGCGTACTACGCGCACCGGATCATGGGCTACGGGCTGCAGACGTTCGAGGTGGCCGCGTGAGCGGTGGGCTGGAAGCGTCGCCGGCGGAGCCGGCGACGCCCGGCCGGCACACCGGGCGCCTATCGGCGCCCCGGGTCGTCGATCGTCTCCTCGACGGTGCGGTCGACCTTCACGTCCACCCGTATCCGTCGCCGTTCCCGCGCCGGCTCGACGCGGCCGAGGCCGCGCAGCGTGCGGCGGATGCCGGGATGCGCGCGATCGTCGTCAAGTCGCACCACCACGACACGTCGTCGGACGTGGCGGCGCTGCGCGAGCACGGCATCGCCTCCTCGGGCATCGACGTCTTCGGCGGGATCGCGCTCAACACCCAGGTGGGCGGGCTCAACCCCCACGCCGTCAACCTCTGCCTCGCGATGGGCGGCAAGGTCGTCTGGTTCCCCACCATCGCCTCGCCGAAGCACATCGAGCACCACCGCGAGCACCCGCAGCTGAAGTTCCCGCAGCTCTCCGTCGATCTGATCCCGGAGGAGCCGATCGACGTGTTCGCCGACGGCGACGGAGCTCTCAGGCCGGAGGTGCACGAGATCCTGCAGATGATCGCCGACGCAGACGCGGTGCTCGCGTCCGGGCACATGCCGGCGCCGTCCATCATCGCCGTCTTCGAGGCGGCGAAGGAGCACGGGGTCCGCCGGATGATCGTCAACCACCCGAACTTCGTGATCGAGGCGACCAAGGACGAGGTCAAGACGCTCGCGGAGCTGGGCGCGCTGATCGAGCACTCGCTCTGCATGTACGACGAGGAGTCGAGCTTCCACAACTGGCAGATCGACACGCTCGTCGACTGGATCCGCTGGGTCGGCCCCGAGCACTCCTCGCTCGGCTCCGACCTCGGCCAGGCGAACAATCCGTATCCGGTCGACTCGTTCCGCAAGATCTGCTCGCGCCTGCTCGAGTCGGGCATCCCGGAGCGGGAGGTTCGCATGCTCGTCGCGGACAACCCGGCGCAGTTGTTGGGCGTGGATGGATGACGTCGTGCTTCTCAGGCACGGCGAGAGCGAGACGGCGGCCGCAGGCTTAGTCGGCGGCGACACGCCGCTCACGGCGCGCGGCCGCGAGCAGGCTCGCGCAGCTGCAGCGGGGGCGTTCGACGTGTGCTTCACGAGCCCCGCTCTTCGCGCACGCGAGACTGCTTCGCTTGCGCTCGAAGGTAGGGGAGTGCCGCAAACCGTCCTCCCGGAGCTCCGGGACATCGAGTTCGGCGACTTCGCGGGCAGGCCGTTGCGGGCGTACCGGGAGTGGATCGCCGCGCACGATCCCGTAGAGGCGCCGCCCGGGGGCGAAAGCCGCGTGGCGACGCTCCGCCGCTTCTGCCGCGCATACCGCCGGCTGCTGGAGCGCCCCGAGTCGCACCTGCTCGTCGTCGCCCACGGCCTCACGCTCAGCGCTCTCACCGACGTTCCACCACAGCCCTCCGTCGCCGGCGTCCCGTACGGCTCCTCCCTCGAGCTCACGCGGGACGAACTCGCGGCGGCGGTGGCGCGCCTCGAGCGGTGGTGCGAGGCTCCCGCGTGGTGATCGGCGGCAAGGCAGCAGGGCTCGTCCGGCTGCAGGAGCTCGAGCTCCCGGTGCCGCCGTTCGTCGCGGTCCCGGTCGGCGAGGAGGTCGACGACGCTGCGGTCGCGGCGCTCGGCGAGCCCCTCGCGGTGCGCTCGTCGGCGGTGGGAGAGGACGCGGCGGACAGGAGCGCGGCCGGCCAGTACGAGACGGTGCTCGGCGTCACACGGGTGACCCTCGCCGACGCGGTCGCACACGTCCGCTCGTCGACGGAGCGCGCGCAGGCCTACGGGGCCGGCGCGGACGTCGCCGTCGTCGTCCAGCGGCAGGTCTCCGCGACACGGGCAGGCGTGGCCTTCTCCCGCGACCCGGTCTCCGGCGACGACTCGGTACTGATCGAGTGCGCGCTCGGCGGCGGCGAGGCGGTCGTCTCGGGCGAGGTCACTCCCGACCGCTACCGCGTCGACGGCGAGCGTGTCCACGCGCGTGCCGCCGGAGCGGTCCGCACCCTCCGCGACGACGAGGCGCGCGGTGTGGCCGAGCTCGTGCGCAGAGCCGAGGCAGGCTTCGGGAGACCCGTCGACGTCGAGTTCTGCTTCGAGGGCCGGACGCTCTGGCTCGTCCAGTGCCGCCCCATCACCACGGTATGAGCGAGCCGCGCACCTGGCTGCCCGATCCCTCCCACTACCCGGAGCAGATGACGCCGCTCTCCGCGACCGTCTGGTTCGAGGCGCTCGGACTCGGCCTGCACGAGGCGGCGCGCGAGCTGGGCGCGCCGTTCGGCGGCTTCCGCACCCGCACCGAGCTGGGCTGGGCGTACGAGGGCGAGCTCGAACCGGAGTGGGAGCACGATCCGGACCGGCTGCGCGCGGCTGCGCTCGACGTCGCCCGGCGCTGGGAGGACGAGCTCCTGCCACGCGTGCGCGAGATCACCGCCGAGCTGGAGCGGATGCGCCCCGAGCTGCCGGCGGCGGTGGAGGCCGTCGCGCTGCTCGACCGGCTCTGGGAGCTCGTCCGCGAGCAGTGGACGATCCACTTCCTCGTCGTGCTCCCCGCCCAGATCGCGGCGGAGCTCCTGCACGACGCCTGGGTCGAGCGCTTCGGCGACGACGACCCGCTCGCCGCCTACCGGCTGCTGGAGGGGATGGACGGCCCCGCGGACACGGCGGTGTGGGAGCTGGCCGCAAGCGCGCGGCGCGAGGGCGTGGACGACGTCCTGCGCGACTTCGACCCGGAGCACG
>JAICZB010000257.1 GCA_025933895.1 Thermoleophilia bacterium | reverse complement strand
TGGCAGTCGCCCTGGACGACGTTCGTCTGGTTGCTCCCGTCGCCCTGGTCGTTGTCCTGTGTCGACATCTGCGTGACGATGAACGAGTCGCCGGAGTTTCCGGTCTGGGTCGCCTCGCCGACGCCCTTGTGCACCGGCCCGAATTGCGTCTGGGTCAGCGACGCGGGAGCCTCGCCTGCGTCGGCGTCATCGCTCTCGCATGTGGTGAGGCCGCTCTCAGCCGCGTCCTCACACTGCGTCTCCGTCTGTGTCGCGTTCGCAGTCGAGACGCCCGAGCTGTCCTGATTGACCGTGCCGAGGAGCCCGCCGTTCACCGAGCTCTGGGTCTGCCCGATCGGGCCCGCGGAGCTGTTGGCCACGGCCGTCAGCGTGTTCGTCTGGCTGAAGACCGCGTCGTTTGCGCCGCTCGCGACGCCGTGCCCGATCCCCTGGTTCTGCTCGATGTCGATCGTCATGTTCGCGCCACCGTCGACCGCGTTCTCGTTCTGCGTGATCGAGCCCGAGCCGTTCGCGGTGGAGGTCAGCGTCTGGTTCTGAGCAAGCGCGTGCAACATGTCGCACACGCCGGACTGGCTGGCTCCGTACTGCGCCGAGTTGGCGCCGCTGCCGGTGGCGTCCTGGGTCACGTCGACCGTCTGGTGCGCTTCGAGGTTCACCGCGACCGGCTTCCCGTTCTTGGCCACGGTCGACCCGTCGATGTTGACGTTCTGGGTGACGCAGGCGGTGTTCGAGTTCGACGTCCCGGTCGCCGTCTGGGTGATCGACGCCGTGGACGACGCCGTCTGGGTCAGGCCGGACGCCTTGGCCGCACTCTCGTAGACGATCGCGAGGTTGTCCCGCGTCGAGCTCGACTGGCTGATCGTGCAGGACTGCGATAAACCGGTCGTCTTGATGCACTTCGCCGTGTTGGGCGCCGCCGTCGGAGCGGTTGCCACCTGTATGACCGCGCAGCTGGCCGTCGTGCAATCGAAGGTGTTGCTGCCTCCGGCGGAGGCCACCTGTACGACCGTATGCGTGGTCGTCGTGCAGCTCCAGCCTCTGCCGGGACAGTTCGCGCCGGCGTAATTGCGGGTGCCGCGCTGGATCACGACGCCCGTCGGATTCACGTGAATCGAGCGCAGGTAGCCGACCACGGCCGCTCGCGTCGAGACGTCGATCTGCGCCGGCTTCTGCGTCTTCGTGGTTGCGGCCCCCGATGCCGACACCAGTGCGATGGCGGCAATCGTGGCCGCCAAGAGCCCAATGAAAAATCGCTTACGCACTGCTCGTCTCCTTCCCCATGCGGCCCCCGTCCCTCGTGGTGACCGCACGACCAATTCGGTCCCGGGACGAGCTTACGCCGAAAATCGAGCCGTTTCTAGAGGCCGGCCGGGTACCTCAGACGAGCACCGAGACCGCGTCGCGCTCGGCCTCGAAGACGGCCCGCTCGACGTCCCCGAGGTCTTCGCCGTCCGCATGGAGCGGCAGCGGCGAATCGCACGCGATCTCGATCCGGTCGAGGTCGTGCGCGCGGAGGAAGCGCTCGCCTCGTGCGCGACCGCTGAGGACGCGGGCGACCGTCGCCGGCGCCGAGGCCGGGTGGACCACGACCGGTGCGAGTAGGTCGAGCCCCTCTTCGAACGTAGCCGCGCGCGCCATCGGCAGCGGCAGACTGCCGGCGTAGGTGTACGGGCTTGTGTTCGCGACGAAGACGGCGGCCGCACGCCCGTGGCCGGCGATCTCGAGCTGAGGCTCGAGCCGTCCACGACGGGCCGCAAGCGCATGGACGACCGCAGCCACGAAGGCGAGGTCGCCCGGACGCCGGCCGTCGGCGCGGCGACCGAGGTCGTCCACACGGCGCACGACCTCCCCCGGCAGGCCGACGCCGCCTGCGAAGGCGAAGCGGCGACCGTTGACGCGGCCGAGCGAGATCCTGCGCGTCCGCCCGGTCGAAAGCGCGTCGGCCAGCTGCCGAGCCGCGGCGACCGGATCGCGCGGCAGTCCGAGCGCACGCGGGAGCACGCTCGTGCCGCCGCCCGGCAGGAAGCCGACGGGAATGTCCGACTCGAGTCCGTTCAGCGCCTCGTTGAAGCCGCCGTCGCCGGAGAAGACGACGACCGCCTCGGCACCGCCGCGGCAAGCGCCGGTCACGAGCTCGGTCGCGTGGCCCGGCCGCTCGGTGAGGACCACGTCGAGCTCGGCGACGCGCTCCAGCTCCGAGCGCACGTCCGCGAGCCGCTCCTCGCTCACGCGAGTCGCGAACGGATTGACGACGAGGGCGGTTCTCACCGGCTCGCGTAGCCGCGCATCCCGTCGAGCAGAAGCGTGGTGAAGCGGTCGGCCAGCTCGTCCGTCTCTGGGCTGGAAGCGCCGTCGGCCAAGCCGCCGGCGCCCGGCCGAGAAGTTCCCGCCTTCGGCGGCCGGGCACCCGGACGCAACCACGTGTACGCCCAGTTCGCCGCCGACAGTGCGAGCAGCGCGGCCGTCGCGTCGTCGAGATCGGTGCGCAGCTCGCCGAGCTCGCGACCCTCGCGGAAGAGCGCCCGGAACCGCTCCTCGTACCGGCGCCGCTCGGCGACGAACTCGTCCCGCCGCTCGCCCTCGAGGTAACGCCACTCCCGCACGAACACGGTCGCGACGTCGAGCTGCTCGGCCACGACCTCGAGGTGCGCACGCAGCGCCGCGCGAATCCGCTCGACGACCGGCCCTTCCTCGGGCACCGCGTCGAGCGCCGCATGAAAGGCGGCCGACCCCTCGCGCGCGACCTCCCAGAGCAGGTCGGCCTTCGACTCGATGTGCGCGTAGAGCGATCCCTTCTGGACGCCCATCGCCTCGGCGAGGTCGCCGATCGACGTGCCGTGATAGCCCTTCTCCGCGAACAGGCGGGCGGCGGTGCGTGTTAGCTCGGTGCGGCGTGCGGACATCTACAATGCGAAAACTAACGATCGTTCGGAAGGTGGTGCTGCGTGGCAGCGGTCGAGATTCCCCGGGATGAGCAGGCATTTCTCGAGTACGTGCAGTCTGGCGGCCAGGTTGAGACGGCCGACTGGATGCCGGACGACTATCGGAAGAAGCTGGTCAAGTTCATCGAGATGCACGGCAACTCCGAGCTCATGGGCGTCTTGCCCGAGCGCGAGTGGATCCTCCGTGCCCCGACGCTCCAGCGCAAGCTCGCGCTGACGGCGAAGGTGCAGGACGAGGTCGGCCACGCGCAGCTGATCTACCGCGTCGTCGAGGATCTCGGCAAGCCGCGGGAGCAGTGCCTCGCCGATCTCGTCGACGGGAAGGCGAAGTTCCACAACGTCTTCCACTACCCGACGAAGACGTGGGGAGACGTCGGCGTGATCGCCTGGCTCGTCGACGCGGCCGCGATCATCAGCCAGAAGGCG
>JAICZB010000011.1 GCA_025933895.1 Thermoleophilia bacterium | reverse complement strand
GACTCTGCTGAGCCCCGACGCTCGCGTGACCATGCCGCCGCAGCCGCTCGAGCTCATCGGACAGGAAGCGATCGGCGCGTTCCTCGACGACCGCGCCGAGGTCCGCGGCGCCCCGCTACAGGTACGCCCGACCCGCGCCAACGGCCAACCCGCCTTCGCGTACTACCTACACTCACAGCCCCGGGGCATGATGGTCCTCACCCTGAGCGGCAACAAAGTCGACCACATCACCTTCTTCGCCGACCCCACGCTGCCCGGCCGCTTCGGTCTTCCCGAACAGATCTAGCGGCGGGTTTACGAGGCTGCGGGGCAGGGATTCGAACCCCAACTTCCTGATCCAGAGTCAGGCGTCCTACCATTAGACGACCCCGCAACTGGTCGGCCGCCAGTGTAGCCGGGCTCCGGGCGCGGTCACGTCGCGCCGCCGGCGGTAGCGTAGGCGCATCCGGCGCAGGTGCCGGTCGAGCTCGCCGCGCAGCAGGAAGTCGGCGAACGCGCGCTGCTCGAGGCGTGGGGGAGAGATGACCGTGTAGAGGACCTGCTCCACGAGCGGCCACACGAGCTCGCCGGGCGCGATGATCCAGCCGGGTCGAAGCGTCGGCGCGAGCGTCTTGCTCGCCGTTCCGCAGTAGACGACGCGCTCGGACATCGGGCCCTGGAGCGATCCGACCGGCGTACGGTCGTACCGATACTCGGAGTCGAAGTCGTCCTCGATCACGAGCGCGTCCGTCTCCTCCGCCCAGGCGAGGATCCGCGCGCGCCGCCCGGGCGCGAGCACGACTGCGAGCGTGTCCACGTCGATCCCTCCGGCGTCGACCGGGATCGGGACCGGCTCGAGCCCGCTCCGCGCTACGAGATGCCTGATCACGGCGTGACCGGGATCCTCGACGGCGATCCGCTTCCGCCCGGAGCGTACGAGAACGGCGCCGAGCAGGACCACGGCTAATGCGCATCAAGCCTCTAGATCTCGAGCCGGTAGATCGGCACGAGGCGCTGCTCGGTCTCGGTGTCGATGTGCGCGACGACCTCGACGTAGGGCTCGAGCCCGCTGCCGCGGAGCTTGGCCTTCAACAACCCGTCGACCTGGAAGATGCCGGAGCTGTTGTTCATCCGGAGATCGATCTTGATCGGGCGGTCGTCGCCGTCGTAGATCGTGACGTCCTCGATCGCGGCGGCCGAGAGCGAGTGCATCGAGACGCTGCCCTTCTCGAACGGGATCCGCGACCGGCCCTTGGCCATGTCGAGCGCGTCGGCGACCCGGACGATGCCGGCGTCGACCGTCAGCGGCTCGCCGTCGGCGCGGTGGCTGATGATCGCCTGCAGCGCCTCGGACACCATCACGGTCAGGTCGGGATCCTCGTAGATGCCTTCGAGCAGCTCCCGCATCTTCGGCTCGGCGAGGAAGAGCGAGAAGTCCTCGTGGCCGTGCCGGTGGATCGACATGCCGATGCAGTGGAGGAGGGCCGAGAGGACGACCAGGACCTCGGCGTCGTCCTGGTCGAAGCCGAAGTCGCGGACGAGGCCGGGCTCGACGCCGTGCTTCGTGAGCTGGCGGAGGAGCTTGAGCGCGATGTTCGTGACGATCTGGATGTGCACCCAGGAGTGGTCGTTGATCTCCATCCGGGCGACCGCGTTGACGTTCGAGACGTGCCACCAGCCCTTGAGCTGGTTGTCCGCGTTGACGCGCTCGATCAACGTCCGGAGCTTGCGGTTGCCGCGCACCGGAACGTTGATGCGCATCCGCGCGACCGCCTCGGCCGGCGTGAGCCGGGTCTCGTGCTCGGCCTCCGCGTCGACCGGCTGCTCGATCCGCTCGGCGGTCTCCTCGTCGAGCTTCGTCTCGTCCGTCACTGTGCGCAGTCTGACTGATGCCGTATGAATGTCACATGCACGAGCCGCATCCCGTGCGCCTGGTCGTCGGGGACGACTACCGCCGCTCGCGGCTCACGGTCTTCTTCCGCCTGCTGCTGGCGATCCCGCACTACATCTGGTTCTTCCTGTGGACGCTGCTGATCGTCGTCACGGCGATCGTCAACTGGCTGATCTCGATCTTCACCGGCAAGCCGCCCGGAGGACTGCATCGCCTCATGTGCAGCTATGTCCGCTACCAGGCTCACCTCAGCGCCTACCTCGCGCTCGTCGGCAACCCGTATCCCGGCTTCTCCGGCGAGGCCGGTGAGTACCCGATCGACGTGCGGCTGCCGGAGGAGCCCGTGGCGCAGCGGCGCTGGACGATCCTGATCCGCATCCTGCTCGCCATTCCGGCGCTGATCGTCTCGGCGGCCATGGCGGGTTCGACCGGCGGCAACGCCTCGTTCTCGGGGAACTCCGGCAGGAGGACGAGGGGCTTCAACGGCGGCGGCGCGCTGCTGTTCGTGTGTGCGGTGCTCGGTTGGTTCGCCTCGCTCGCGCGGGGCCGGATGCCCAAGGGCCTGCGCGACGCCGGCGCGTACGCGATCGGCTATTCGGCGCAGGCGAGCGCGTATCTCCTCCTCGTCACCGACCGCTACCCGAACGCCGACCCGACGGAGATGCTCGTCGCGGTCACCGACCGGCCGCCGCGCCATCCGGTGCGGGTCGTCGGGGATCCCTACGACCTGCGCCGCTCGCGGCTCACCGTCTTCTTCCGCTTCCTGCTCTCGATCCCGCACCTGATCTGGCTCACGCTCTGGGGCATCCTCTCCGTCCTCGCGGCGATCGCGCAGTGGTTCGTCACGCTCTTCCGCGGCAGGCCGGCGGCCGGGCTGCACCGCTTCCTCGCCGCGTACGTCCGCTACCGGCTCCACGTGTACGCGTACCTCATGCTCGTCGCGAATCCGTTCCCGGGCTTCACCGGCACCGCCGGCATCTACCCGCTCGACCTCGAGGTCGGAGGGCCGGAGCGGCAGAACCGGTGGAAGACCGGGTTCCGGATCGTACTCGGGATCCCGGCGATCCTCGTGAACGCCGCGCTCAGCGGTGCGCTGTTCGCCTCCGCGGTGCTGACGTGGTTCTACGCGCTCGTGAAGGGGTCGGCGCCGTGGGGGCTGCGGAACCTCTCGGCTTACACGCTCCGCTACGACGCGCAGACGGAGGCGTATCTCCTGCTGCTGACCGACGCCTATCCGCACGCGAGCCCGCTCGAGGGCGAAAACACGCCCGCAGAGTGACCCGCAGCCGCGCGGCGCTCCTCGCACTCGCAGCCGTCTGGGCGGTCGCCGCCTGGCTGCTGTGGCGGACCTCCGTCCCGGCGGCGCTCCACCTGCCGCACCTCGACGAGCACTCGCTCTTCCCGCCGGACGTGCTCCACCGGGCGCAGCACTACAGCGCCGTGCAGCGCCTCTTCTGGCTCGGGACGACGATCACGCAGCTCGTGGTGCTCGGCCTCTTCGCCCGCTACGGCGTCCGTTGGACGCGCGAGTCGGCGGCCGGCCCGATCGGCACCGGGATGCTGCTCGGGATGATCGGCTTCGCACTCGTCTGGGCCGCGGAGCTCCCGTTCTCGGTCCTCGAGGTCTGGTGGCGCCACCGGTACGGGCTCTCCGGCAGCTACGTGCAGGCGACCGTCGGGAACTGGTTCGCGCTCGGCGCGCAGTTCGTCGTGCTGTGCGTGGCGCTCGCGATCGTGATGGGCCTGGCGCGGGTGCGGTGGATCGGCGACCGCTGGTGGATGCCGGCCGCGCCGGTCTTCGTCGGGCTGCGGATCTTGCTCGCCTTCGTCTCGCCGTGGCTGCTCGGCGGCAGCTCGTTCCACGCGCCGTACGTCGCGAGGCTCCAGCGGATCGAGCGCGTCCACGTGCCCGTCCGCGTGCTGAACGGCTTCGCCGAGCCGAACGCGTTTGCGACCGGGCTCGGCCCGAGCCGGCGGGTCTTCCTCTGGAAGCCGATCGTCGATCCGCCGTTCACGCCGCGCATGGACCGCTTCGTCGTCGGTCACGAGCTCGGCCATCTGGCGCACGACCACATCTGGAAGTCGATCGGCTGGTACGCGCTGTTCGCGTTCCCGCTCGCATTCGTGCTCGCGGTCGCGACCCGGCGGCGCGGCGGGATGGGCGTGCCCGAGGCGATCCCGCTCGCGATCTTCGTCTACGTCGTCCTGCTGCTCGTCGAGCTCCCGCTCCAGAACGTCGTCACCCGCCGCCTGGAGGCCGAGGCGGACTGGTCTGCGCTCCGTGCGACGCACGATCCCGTCGCCGGCCGGCAGCTCTTCCGGCTCTTCGCGTCCGAGACGCTCGAGGATCCGAGCCCGCCGGGGTGGGACTACGTCTTCCTCCAGAACCACCCGACGCTCATGCAGCGCATCGAGATGACGGAGGCTTACGCCGCTACGGCGTCTATGCGTCCTCGTCGTCCCAGATCGACTGCCACTGCTGGGCCGGCGGCAGCACGACCGGTTGGCCGGGTTGGATGAGCGCGTAATACACGACCGTCAGCGCGTGCGCCGTGTAGGGCGCTGTCAGCACGGAGCCGAGCGTCGCGGCAACCCACCAACCGAACGGGCCCTGGTGAGCGCCGACGAGCGTGAACGGAAGGCTCACCAACCCGGTGAGCAAGCCGACCGCGAACAGGACCTTGAACACGTTCCACTCGTTGCCGCGCAGGATGGCGCGCGACCGCTTCATCGCGTCCCGCGCCGTTCCCTGCTCGAGCATCGCCACCGGAACGGCCACGGCCCACCGCGTCGCCAGGACGAGCCCCGGAATCACGAGGAGCAGGAAGCCGAGACCGACGCCGAGCCCCACGAGCAGTGAGACGGCGACCAGCTTGCCGAGGCGGTCGCCGGCCCGCGCGAGCGCGTCGAACGCCGACGCCTCGTCGTCGCCGTCCACGTGCAGCCCGCGCACGATCTCCACGAGGCCGCCCTGCAGGAGCGCCGTACCCGCGACGGCCACGACGAGCGACAGGAGCACCGCCAGCAGGCCCGTGCTCCCTGAGCGCGCGGCCTCCTTGACGATGTCCAGCACACCGAAGACGAGTGCGCCCATGACGAGCGACCGCGTGAACAGCCGCTTGTAGAGCCGCCATGCTTCCTTGAGCACGGCGTTGGCGTCGAGCTCGACCTTCTCCACGGTGCGGGTGACGGCGAAGTCCGCCATGCGGCGAGTATCGGTCGCGGCTCCGGGAGGCTTTAGCTAGGCGGCGGCCCAGTCGCCGTAGAGGCTCGTGTAGAGGCCCTGGCGGGCGAGGAGCTCCTCGTGCGAGCCCTGCTCGATCACCTTCCCGTGCTCGAGCACGACGATGAGGTCGGCGTCGCGGATCGTCGACAGCCGGTGCGCGATCACGAACGACGTGCGGTCGGAGAGGAGTGTCCGTAGCGCCTGCTCGATCGTCCGCTCGGTGCCGATGTCGACCGAGGACGTCGCCTCGTCGAGGATCAGGATCCGCGGGTCGGCGAGCAGGGCGCGCGCGAAGGCGACGAGCTGGCGCTGGCCGAGCGAGAGCCGCGAGCCGCGCTCCCCGAGTTGTGTCTCGTAGCCGTCCTCGAGTCGGAGGATGAACTCGTGCGCGCCGACCGTCTGCGCAGCGCGGACGACGTCCTCCGGGCGGGCGCCGGGCCGGCCGAAGGCGATGTTCTCCGCGACGGTGCCCGCGAAGAGGAACCCCTCCTGCGGCACGATCCCGAGCTGGTGGCGCAGCGACTCCTGGGTCACGTCGTTGAGGTCGACGCCGTCGATCGTGATCCGGCCGCTCGTCGGCTCGTAGAAGCGCGCGAGGAGCTTCGCGATGGTCGACTTGCCTGCGCCCGTGTGGCCGACGAGCGCGACGGTCGTTCCCGCAGGGACGTCGAGGTCGATCCCGTGCAGCACCTCCTCGCCCGTCTCGCCGCCGCGCAGGCCGTACGCGAAGCGAACCTGTTCGAAGCGGACGCGTCCCTCGATCTGCGCCAGCGGCTTCGCGCCCGGGCCGTCGACGATCTCGGGCTGCTCGTCGAGGACGCCGATGATCTTGTCGAGCGCCGCGGTCGCGGAGAGGAACGTGTTGTAGAGCTGCGAGAGCTGCTGGACCGGATCGAAGAAGTTGTTGACGTAGAGCATGAACGCGAAGAGCGTCCCGAGCGTGATCGTGTGCTGGAAGTAGAGGTGGCCGCCGTACCCGAGCACGACCGCGAGGGCGAGCGTCGCGAGGAAGCTGACGAACGGGAAGTAGACCCCGTTCAGGATCACCGTCTGCATGTTCGAGTCGCGGTAGCGGCGGGCGACCGTGCGGAAATTCTCCGTCGCGAGCTCCTCCCGCGTGAACGCCTGCACCATCCGCATGCCTGCGATGTCCTCGGCGAGCGTCGCCGTCACGAGACCGAGCCGCTCGCGCACCTGCGCGTAGGCGCGGGCCGAACGTGACCGGAAGAGCGCGCTCGCGACGCTCATGAACGGGATCACCGCGAGCGTGGCGAGCGCGAGCCGCCAGTCGAGGACGACCAGCAGCACGGCCGTGCCGCCGAGCAGGAGCGTGCTCTGGGCGAGCGTCGTGACGCCGTCGGTGACGAGCTGGTCGATCGCCTCGACGTCGTTCGTCATCCGGCTGATGAGCACGCCCGCGCGGTTCCGTTCGTAGAAGCCCAGCGAAAGCCGCTGCAGGTGGCCGAAGAGTTGCGTGCGGAGGTCGGCGAGGATGCGCTCGCCGACCCAGCCGGTCATGTACGTCTCGACGTACGTCATGCCCCAGTTCGCGAGCCCGGCCACGACGAAGGCGACGATGATGACGACGA
Source organism: Thermoleophilia bacterium (assembly GCA_025933895.1). Classification (GTDB taxonomy): domain Bacteria; phylum Actinomycetota; class Thermoleophilia; order Gaiellales; family Gaiellaceae; genus Palsa-739. The sequence goes on along the minus strand of JAICZB010000011.1, from coordinate 14,071 downwards.
GCCGGCTGCCGGTGTGATGGCTGCGCGCATCGTCGAGCGCCAGCTTCGCGAGGAATGGCGGTGCGAGCGCCGCCGCGGTCGCCGTGAGGAGCGAGAACCCCGAGAAGAACGTGCGCGCGCGGTAACGGCGGGCCAGCCGCCACAGCACGCCGAGCCGGCGTCGCGTCGTGCCCCAGGACCAGTCCTCGACCTCGGCGTCACGCTGGCGCATGAGATGGCCGCCCGGCTGATGAACCCTCATCCCGCTCCACCGCCCGCGAAGCCGGCGGCTTCGCTCTTTGCCGGCTCCGTCGAGCCTACGCCGGTCAAGCCACTTCCTCCACGTCGCCGCGAGCCTCGACCGCGTCCGCGAACTGCCGCTCGAGCAGGCCGTGCTCGTAGATCTCGCGATAGACAGGGCTCTCGTCGAGTAGCTCCTCGTGGGTGCCGCGAGCGGCGATCCGCCCACTGTCGAGCACGACGATCTCGTCGGCGAGCGCGATCGTCGAGAGGCGGTGGGCGATGATCAGCGTCGTCCGGCCCCGCATCACCTCGCGCAGCCCCGCGCGGATCTGCGCCTCGGTCGTCGCGTCGACGGAAGCGGTGGCGTCGTCGAGGATCAGGATTCGCGGGTCGAGGGCGAGTGCACGCGCGATCGCGATGCGCTGCCGCTGCCCGCCCGAGAGCGTGATCCCGCGCTCGCCGATCACGGTCTCGTAGCCCTGCGGCAGCCGCTCGACGAACTCGTGCGCCTGCGCGAGCCGCGCCACGCGCTCGATCTCCGCGTCGCTCATCTCCGGCCGGCCGAAGGCGATGTTCTCGCGCACGGTGGTCGAGAAGAGGAACGGATCCTGGGGGATGACGCCGATCTCCCGGCGCAGCGAGGTGAGGGTCACGTCGCGGACGTCGGCGCCGTCGACGAGGACGCGGCCCGAGTCGACGTCGTAGAAGCGTGGCACGAGTGAGGCGAGCGTCGTCTTGCCGGAGCCGGTGTGCCCGATCAGCGCGAGCGTCGTGCCGGCGTCGAGCGGCAGGTCGAGGTGCTCGAGCACGGGTCGGCCCTCGAGGTACGAGAAGGAGACGTCCTCGAATCGGATCTCGCCGTCGCCGGGAGGCAGCTCGACGGCGGCGGGGTGGTCCGTCACCTCCTCCGGCTCGTCGAGCACCTGGAAGATGCGCTCGCCGGAGGCGGTGGCCCGCTGCGCCTGGCCGACCCACATGCCCAGCGAGCGCATCGGCATCACGACCATGCCGAGGTAGAGGTTGAAGGAGACGAAGTATCCGACCGGCAGGGTGTGGTGGGCCACCATCCGCGCGCCGATGAGGAGCACGGCGGCCTGCGCGATCAGCGGCAGGAAGGAGAGGAGCGGCACGTAGGTCGCGCGTTGCCGGTTCGCGTGAATGGTCTGCGCAAAGAGCGCGTCGTTCCGGACCGCGAACTTCGCCTCCTCCGCGGGCTCCTGCGCGAACGCCTTGACGACGTGGACGCCGACGATGTTCTCCTCGGCGACGGTCGCGACGTCGGCGAGCTTCTGCTGGACGTCGCGAAGCGTCGGGTGTGCGATGTGGCTGTAGCGGTAGGCGAGCGCGACGAGGAACGGCATCACCGCGAGCACGATGAGCGCCAGCTTCCACTCGAAGAAGAAGAGGACGACGCTCACGGAGACGACGGTGAGTGCATTCTGGAAGAAGAAAATCAGGCCGTAGCCGAGGAAGAAGCGCACGCCCTGCAGGTCAACGGTCGCCCTGGACATGAGTTGCCCGGTCTGGTGGCGGTCGTAGAAGCCGAACGACAGCCGCACGAGATGGGCATAGAGCGCCTGCCGCATGTCCATCTCCACGTCGAGGGCCTGCCTGCCGGAGATGAGGCGGCGGCCGAGCATGAGGGCCGCGGAAACGAACCCGAGCGCCGCGATCAGGCCGACGTACAGCCAGAGCAGGCGCGAATCATGAGGGAGGAGCGCCCCGTCGATGACGTTCCTCCCCGTCACCCAGACGAGCGCGATCTGAGCCGCCTGCGAGCCGATCGCTAGCACGATCGAGATTGCGAGGCCGCGCTTGTACGGGCGGAGAAAGGAAAGGAGCCGGGCGAACGTGCGGCGGTACGGAGCTGCGCTCATCGCCTGTGAGCGTACCGTCGGAGTCCTATGCTCCTCCGGTGGTCGAGGTCGAGGTCGGGACGCGGCTGGAAGCGGCCGAGTACCGCGGGCTCCGGGCGGCCGTCGGCTGGAGCACACCGCCGGCGGACGACGCGGCTCTGCAGGCGGCGCTCGACCGCACCTGGAACGTCGTCGCGCGCGAAGCCGGAGCTCTCGTCGGGATGGGGCGGCTGCTGGACGACGGTGCTCTGTACGCGACGGTCTGGGACATGATCGTCGTGCCGGAGGCGCAGCGGCGCGGCATCGGGGCCGCGATCCTCCGGCACCTGCTCGAACGGGCCGAGGATCGGACGATCGTGGCGCTCGTCGCGACGGCGGCCGCGCGCGACCTCTACGAGCGCTTCGGCTTCAGGGACGAAGACGGCGGCGGGACCGGCATGTTCCTGCGGCCGTCGCGCTAATCGTTGAGGCGCCGGAGCTCGCTGCGGACGAGCTCGACGGCCGCCGTGAGCCGGTCCCGGTTCGCCGGGTCGTTGAGCCAGCCGCTCGCGCCCGACGGATGGGGGAGGGGGACGACCGGTGTTCCCTCGAGCTCGTACCGCTCGCCGACGCATGGGGTGAGCGACGGCAGACCGAGCAGCCGCCGCAGCGCGAGCCCGCCGACGGTCACGATCAGGCGCGGCCGGAGCAGCTCGAGCTCCCAGTGCCGCCAGTAGGAGCAGAGCTCCTGCTCCTGCGGCGTCGGCGTCCGGTCGCCGCGCCCGGACGGCGCACGGCCCGGATAGCAGCGCGTCACCGAGGCGCAGTAGAACTTCCCGTAGAACTCGTCCTCCTCGAGCTCGAGCCAGCTGCGAAGCGTCCGACCCGCGCGCCCCCGCCATGGCAAGCGCTCCTCTCCCTCGACCACGCCCGGCGCCTGGCCGAAGAGGTAGGCGCGCTGAGCGTTTCCAGGAACGCGGACCGGCAGTGACTCGAGCGGATAGCCGGCCTCAACGCAGGCGCGGCAGCGCGAGAGATCGCGCTGGAGCGAGGCGAGCGAGCGGTAGGACGACTTGTGGGCGGTCACCGGTCTGGAGCGTAGGCTCTCCGCGTGCGTAGGCTCGACGGAGCACGCCCAGGAGCGGAGGCGCCGGCGTGTACGGCGCCGGAGCGGGAATAGCGTGTTTCCCCTCGAGGCGGTGCCGAACTTCTCGGAGGGGCGCGACGCTGCGACGGTCGAGGCGATCGGCGAGGCGCTCTCGGCGCACGCGCGCCTGCTCGACGTCCACAGCGACGCGGACCACAACCGCTCCGTGTACACGCTCGTCGGCAGCGGGGAGGAGCTCGTCGCGGCGCTGCTCGCCGGAATCGTGTGCGCCCGCGAGCGGATCGACCTGCGTCGCCACGAGGGTGCGCATCCTCGCACCGGCGCTGCGGACGTCGTCCCGCTCGTGCCGATCCGGGAGACGGACGCCGAGCGCGCGCGGGCGGCGGCTCTCGAGCTCGCGCGGCGGGTGGGGGAGGAGCTCTCCTTGCCTGTCTTCCTCTACGCCGGCCTCGCGCCCGGTCGCGGCCCGGCTTTCTTCCGCCGCGGTGGTCCGGTCGAGCTGCAGCGTCGCATCGACGCGGGCGAGCTCGCACCGGACTTCGGCCCAGCGCGCCTCGACGAGCGGGCGGGGGGAGTGATCGTCGGCGCGCGTTCTCCGCTGATCGCATTCAACGTGAACGTGGACGGCGACGACCTCGAGTCCGCCCGGGAGGTGGCCCGCGCGGTGCGCGAGCGCGACGGCGGCTTCGTCGGAGTGCGCGCGCTCGGCCTCCGGCTGCCCAGGGCCGGACACGTCCAGGTGAGCCTCAACGTCGAGGACTGGCGGAGCTCGCCGCTGCACGAAGTCGTCGCGGCGGTGCAGCGCGAGGCGACCACGAGGGGACTTCGCATCACCGGCACAGAGCTCGTGGGACTCCTCCCGGCGGGGGCAGCGGTCGCAGCCGCCGGCTCGCTCCTGGGCGTCGCCGGGCTCGAACCGTCGCACGTCCTCGAGCTGCGCCTGCTCGGCGACTAGCGTGCCTGGAAGTAGTGGCGAAGCCGCGACGGACCCGTCACGCTCGGGGAGGTACGGTGTCTGCAGGGGGTTGCGAAACCCCCCGGGGGCACGTAGGCCAACGTGCGAAGAGGGCCTGCGTCCTAGACTCGCGTCGTGGCGCAGCGGACGGCGATCGGCCTCACCGGCGACGACCTGACCGTGGACGACGTGTGGGACGTGGCGGTCGGCGGGACGACCGCCGAGCTCTCCGATCGGGCGCGGGAGAAGATGACCGCGGCGCGCGAGCTCGTGGAGCGCGCCGCACACGGAAGCAGCGAGCACACCTACGGCGTCAACACCGGCTTCGGCCGGTTCGTAGCCGTCGCGATCCCTGAGGAGCAGACGGGCGAGCTGCAGCTGCGGCTCCTCCGCTCCCACGCCTCGGGCGTCGGCGAGCCGTATCCCGACGAGGTCGTCCGCGCGGCGATGCTCCTCCGTGCGAATGCACTCGCCAAGGGGAACTCCGGCGCGCGAGTCGAGACTGTCGAGCTGCTCCTCGCGTGCCTCCAGACCGGTGTGCTGCCCGTCGTCCCGAGCCGCGGCTCGGTCGGCGCCTCCGGCGATCTCGCGCCGCTCGCCCACCTGGCGTTGCCGCTCGTCGGAGAGGGAGAGGCGTGGGTCGAAGGAGAGCGACTGCCGGGCGCGGACGCGCTCGCGCGGGTCGGCCTCGAGCCGGTGGAGCTGGCGGCGAAGGAGGGGCTCTCCCTCGTCAACGGCACGCAGTTCATGGCGGCGATCCTCGCGCTCGGGCTCGTGCGGGCGCGCCGGCTCGCACGAGCTGCGGACATCGCGTGCGCGCTCTCGGTCGAGGCGCTCCAGGGCTCGCGCACCTCGTTTCTGCCGCAGATCCACGCGCTTCGCCCGCTGCGCGGCCAGGGGATCGCTGCTTCGAACGTCCTTCGTCTGCTCGAGGGCTCGGCCATCATCGAGGCGCACCGGTGGTGCGACAAGGTGCAGGACGCCTACTCACTCCGCTGCGCGCCGCAGGTGCACGGTGCGTGCCGCGATCTCCTCGAGTACGCGGAGTACACGGCCGGCGTCGAGCTGAACGCCGCCACCGACAATCCGCTCGTCCTCGTCGACGACGAGGAGCTCGTCTCGAATGGAAACTTCCACGGGCAGCCTCTCGCGTTCGCGCTCGACGTGCTGGCCATGGCCGCCGCGGAGCTCGCCAGCATCTCCGAGCGGCGCCTCGAGCGCCTCGTCAACCCGAATCTCTCCGAGGGCCTTCCCGCCTTCCTCACCACCGACGGCGGACTCAACAGCGGCTTCATGATCCCGCAGTACGTGTCGGCTTCGCTCGTCTCCGAGAACAAGGTGCTCTGCCATCCTGCGTCCGTCGACTCCATTCCGACGAGCGCGGGGCAGGAGGATCACGTCTCGATGGGGAACGCGGCCGGCCTCAAGGCGTGGCAGGTGCTGGCGAACTGCGAGCGAGCGGTCGCGATCGAGCTCCTCGCGGGCGCGCAGGCCGTGGAATTCCACGCTCCGCTCGAGCCCGGCCTCGGCGGGCGAGCCGCGCGGGCGGCCGTGCGCGAGCTCTCGCCGCGGTTGCGTGACGACCGGCCGCTCGCGGGCGACATCGAAGCGGTGGCTGGGTCGATCCGTGACGGATCCGTCGTCGCAGCTGTCGAGGCGGAGGCGGGGGAGCTCGCGTGAGCACGACGGCGAACCTCGCGGAACGGGTCGAAGCGCTCGTCGGCGATCTCGCGTCGATTCGCGCCCCGCGTGGTACGGACCTGAACGCGCGTCAGTGGTCGACCGAGGCACCGCTGCGGATGCTCCTCAACAACCTCGATGCGGAGGTGGCGGAGCGGCCCGAGGAGCTCGTCGTCTACGGCGGGTCGGGCAAGGCGGCGAGGAGTCCCGAGGCGTTGCGGGCGATCGTGGCCGCGCTGCTCGAGCTCGGCTCCGACGAGACGCTTCTCGTGCAGAGCGGCAAGCCGGTCGGCGTCTTCACGACGCACGAGGGCGCGCCGCGGGTGCTCATCGCGAACTCGCTCCTCGTGCCGAAGTGGGCGAACTGGGACGAGTTCCGCCGGCTCGAGGCCGCAGGCCTGACGATGTTCGGCCAGATGACCGCCGGCTCGTGGATCTACATCGGTAGCCAGGGGATCCTGCAGGGGACGTACCAGACGTTCGCGGCGGCCGGGGAGAAGCACTTCGGCTCTCCGGATCTGCGCGGGCGGACGATCCTCACCGCCGGTCTCGGCGGGATGGGGGGTGCGCAGCCGCTCGCCGGCACGATGGCGGGTGCGGCCATTCTGTGTGTCGAGGTCGACCCAAACCGCATCGAGCGCCGGCTCGAGACGCGCTACCTCGATGAGGCGGCGGAGTCGCTCGACGATGCGCTCGAGCGCCTGCGCACCGCGGCGGCCGAGCGGCGTCCGCTGTCGGTCGGGCTGCTCGGGAATGCGGCGGACGTGGTTCCCGAGCTCGTCGCCCGCGGCGAGGAGTTCGACCTGATCACGGATCAGACCGCGGCCCACGACCCGCTGAACGGCTATGTGCCGCGCGGCTACTCCGTCGACGAGGCGGCCACCCTGCGCTCGTCCGATCCCGACGAGTACCTGCGGCTGGCGCGCGATTCGATCGTCCGTCACGTCGAGGCCCTGCTCGAGTACGTCCGACGCGGCGCCTATGTTTTCGATTATGGCAACAACCTGCGAGGTGAGGCGCGTGAAGGTGGCGTAGAGGAGGCGTTCGCATACCCGGGCTTCGTCCCGGCCTATATACGGCCGCTCTTCTGCCGCGGCGTCGGCCCGTTCCGCTGGGCCGTGCTTTCGGGCGATCCGGCGGACATCACGGCGATCGACAATCGCCTGCGGGGGTTGTTCCCGGCGGATCCGCTGTTGCAGCGGTGGCTCGAGCTGGCGCCCGGACGGGTGGCGTTCCAGGGCCTGCCCGCCCGGATCTGCTGGCTCGGATACGGAGATCGCGCGAAGGCGGGTCTCGCGATCAACGAGCTCGTCCGGAGCGGCGAGGTCAAGGCACCGGTGGTGATCGGGCGGGATCACCTCGACGCCGGCTCCGTCGCCTCGCCGTTTCGCGAGACCGAGTCGATGCGCGACGGCTCCGACGCGATCGCGGACTGGCCGATCCTCAACGCGCTCCTCAACGTCGCTGCGGGAGCGACGTGGGTGAGCGTCCACCATGGCGGCGGCGTCGGCATCGGCAACGCGATTCACGCGGGGATGGTCGTCGTCGCCGACGGGAGCGACGTCCAGGCGGAGCGCCTCGAGCGCGTGCTGACCACCGACCCGGGTACCGGCGTGATGCGGCACGTGGACGCGGGCTACCCGGAGGCGCTCGCCGCGGCAGAGGAAGGCGGACTGCGGATCCCGCGCGTCTCCGACGCGTGACTCCGGCTCCTGCGCGCCTGCTCCTCCGCGATCTCGCGCAGCTCGCGACGCCTGCCCGAGCCGCTGCTCCCTTGCGTGGCCCGGCGCTCGGCGAGGTCGTGGTGCTCGAGGATGCGTTCGTCCTCTGCGCCGGCGAGACGATCGAGGCACTCGGGCGGATGCGCGATCTGCCCGCGCTCGACGGTGACGTCGTCGAGCTGGACTGTCGCGGCCTGTGCGCGATTCCGGGCCTCGTCGACTGCCACACGCACGCGGCGTTCGGAGGCGATCGCGTCGACGAGTTCTCGCTGCGCGCCGGCGGCGCGAGCTACGAGGAGCTGCACGTGGCCGGCGGCGGGATCCTCGCTACCGTCCGCGCCACGCGTGCCGCCGGGGAGGACGGTCTGCGAGCGGCGGTCGAGCTGCACCGCTCGTGGATGCTCCGCGAGGGTACGACGACGTTCGAGTCGAAGTCCGGCTACGGGCTCGATCGCGAGACGGAGCTCGCGTCTCTTCGCGCGATCCGCGCAGCGGGCGGCGTTCCGACGTGGCTCGGCGCCCACGCCGTACCGCCGGAGTTCGCGGACGCCGACGCGTACCTCGACTTCGCGCTCGCCGAGGTCCTGCCCGAAGCGGCCACGATCGCCGAGGCAGCCGACGTGTTCCTCGAGCGAGGTGCGTTCGATGCCCGACAGGCCCGTAGGTACCTCGAGGCGTGCCGCGACGCAGGCCTCGCGCTCCGGCTGCACGGAGACCAGTTCACCGAGGCCGGTGCGATCCCGCTGGCCGTCGAGCTCGCTGCCCGCTCGGTCGACCATCTCGAGGCGACCGGCGAGGGAGGAATCGAGGCGCTGGCGGCGAGCGACGTCGTCGGCGTGCTCCTGCCAGCGAGCGCGCTCTTCCTCGACCGGCCGATGCCGCCAGCCAGAGCGCTCGTAGACGCGGGCGCGGCCATCGCCCTCGCGACCGACTTCAATCCGGGCAGCGCCTTCTGCGAGAGCCTGCCGCTCGTGTGCTCGCTCGCTGCGACCCAGCTCCATCTATCGCCGGCGGAAGCCCTCGCCGCCTGCACGGTCAACGCGGCCCACGTGGTGGGTCGTGCCGACCGGATCGGCCGTCTCGCCCCCGGATATCGCGCCGACGTCACCCTCCTCGACGCGCCCGACTGGCGCTACCTCGCGTACCACCTGGGAGGCCGCGTCGTAGCCAGGGGGGTCGTCGGGGGCGAGCTACGCTAGCCGTCCATGCCGACGAAGAAGCAGCGGCGCCGGGCGCAGAAGGAACGCCGGCACGAGTACGAGACCGTCTGGGTCGACGAGGAGGGGAACGAGCTCGAGGAACCGCCCGAGGACCTCGTCGAGACGCGCGACAAGCGCGACGGCTCGAAGCCGAAGGCGAAGGCGACACAGCAACGCGGCGGCCGTCCGATCCGCGTTCCGCCGGCACCCTCGTGGCAGCGGGCCGCCCGCCGCTCGCTCATCCTCGGCGTGGTCATCTTCGCGGTCGTCTATCTGCTCGGGGCGAAGAACGGCCAGCACAGCTTCGGCGCCGCCCTCGGGTTCGCGGGGCTCTACACACTCCTCTTCATCCCGCTCGGCTACATGTTCGACCGCTTTGCGCACAACCGCTGGCAGCGGCGCGCAGACCAACAGGCTGCGAAACGGCCCGCTAGGAAGCGCTGACGCCGGACCGCTCGGGCCGCTCGCCGCGGTAATGCCCTTCGCCGGTCCACGGCGAAAGAAGCAGCAGGAGCCGGGCGCCGGTGTCACTCGTGACCGAGTGCCGCTCGTCGGGCTCGAAGTGGAAGAGCGACCCAGTTGTTCCGTCGACCGAATCGCCACCGGCGTCGACGCGCACCGTCCCGTCGAGCACGGAGAGGAGCGCGGACTCCTTGACGCTGTGGTCGCCGAGCGCCTCACCCGCACGCAGCTCGATGAGGATCGCCCGCTCGGAGCCCTCCCTGGAATGCAGCACGACCGGCGAGCGCGCACCCTGCGGCGTCTCGATCTCGGGGAGCCTCCAATGCCGCACGATCCGCCTCTTCCCGCACCCGCCGGGTGCGTAACCAGCGGTTCACTAGACTCGCCGCCATGCCGCTCGCGGTGGATAGATACGAGCTCGGCCCGCTGCAGACGAACTGCTACGTGGTTCGCCATGAGCGGGGCGCGGCCGAGTGCGCGGTGATCGATCCGGGCGGCGACGCGGCGGACCTCCGCCTCGAGCTGGCGCGGCTCGGCACGTCCTGCGCCGCGATCCTCGTCACGCACGGCCACTTCGATCATCTCGGCGGCGTCGCCGATCTCGCCGAGGGAACCGGCGCCGAGGTCTGGATGCCCGAGGGAGAACGCGAGCGGCTCGAGCGCTACCCGGAGTTCGCGCCGGTCGGCGTCCCGGGACGCCCGCACGCGCCCGAGCACCTCCTTAGCGGCGGGGAGACGATCGAGGTCGCCGGCATCTCCTTCGAGTGCCTCGCGGTGCCCGGCCACTCGCCCGCCCACGTCGCCTTCCACGCCGACGGCGAGCTCTTCAGTGGCGACCTCCTCTTCGCCGGCTCGGTCGGCCGCGTCGACCTGCCCGGCGCCGATTGGGACACGCTGCTCGCCTCCGTCCGGATGCTCGCCGAGCGCCTGCCGCCCGAGACCGTCGTCCACCCGGGCCACGGCCCCGAGACGACGCTCGGCGTCGAGCTCGCGCGCAATCCATTCCTCGCAGAGCTGCGCGCGCAGGCATGAGCAAGTTCCAGGCGCCGCGTGGGACGCACGACGTCCTGCCGCGCGACCACCTGTGGTGGCGCGTACTCCGGACGATCGAGGAGCAGTGCGCGCAGTACGGCTGGTCGCGCATCTCGACACCCGGCTTCGAGGAAACGGGGCTCTTCGAGCGCACGTCGGGCGAGGCGTCCGACGTCGTGCACAAGGAGATGTACACGTTCGAAGACCGGAGCAACCGCTCGCTCACCCTGCGGCCCGAAGGGACTGCGCCCATCGTGCGCGCCTATGTCGAGCACGGTCTCGCTCAAGAGCCTCTGCCGATCAAGGCATACACGGTCGCGCCCATGTACCGGTACGGGCGCCCCGGCCGCGGACGCTACCGCGAGCACTGGCAGCTGTCGCTCGAGGCGATCGGGTCGGCGGATCCGGCTCTCGACGCCGAGGTGATCCAGTTCTACGCAGAGCTCCTGCGGCGGCTCGGCGTGACGGAGTGGACGCTGATGCTCAACTCGATCGGCGACTCCAACTGCCGGCCGCAATACGTCGCCCGCCTGAACGAGTGGCTCGACGCGCATCCCGAGCTGCTCGAAGACGAGGAGGTCGCGCACAAGCGCTCAACGAGCGTGCTCCAGGTCTTCGACGTCAAGAACGAGCAGCTTCGTAAGGCGCTCGACCTCGCGCCGAAGATCGGCGACTCGCTCTGCGATGCGTGTCGGGAACACTTCTCCGCGGTCAAGGCGTACCTCGACCTCTACGGCGTGCCCTACGTGCTCGATCCTGCGCTCGTGCGCGGCCTCGACTACTACACGCGCACGACCTTCGAGTTCGTCGGGCCGGAGGAGAACGTCAACTCGTCGCTGGTTGGCGGCGGCCGCTACGACGGTCTGGTGGAGGCGGTGGGCGGCCAGCCCACGCCGGGCATCGGCTTCGGCGCGGGGCTCGAACGGCTCTCGCTCGCGATGGAGCGCGAAGGCGCGACCGCCGAGGCGCCGCGGCTCGACGTCTTCGTCGCCTTCGAGGAGCCGGAGCTGCGCGGGCGCCTCCTCCCGCAGATCGCGAAGTGGCGGGCGGAGGGTCGCGCGGTCGACACCGATTACGCTGGCCGCTCGATGAAGGGACAGCTCACCCAGGCGCAGAGGCTCGGCGCGGAGACTGTCGTCGTCGCCCGCGCGGACGGGACGTACGAGGTGCGCCGGCGCGGGGAGGACGACAGGGTCGTGTCCGACCTGGGGCAGCTGTGAGCTGGCGCGACGCGATGTGCGGCGAGCTGCGGGCGCACGACGCCGGCCGCCGCGTGACCGTCGCCGGCTGGGCGGACACGCGCCGCGACCACGGCGGGCTCGTCTTCGTCGACCTCCGCGATCACACGGGAAAAATCCAGCTCGTCGTCAACCCCGAGCATGCGGCGGCCGCGGCAGAGACCGCCCACGAGATCCGGAACGAGTTCGTGCTCCAGGCGGAGGGCGAGGTCGTGACGCGCGCGCCGGAGCTCGTCAACCCGAACCTGCCGACCGGTCAGATCGAGGTGCAGGTCGACGAGCTGCGGATCCTCTCGCGCTCGACGCCGCTCCCGTTCCAGCTCGACGAGGAGAACGTGGACGAGACGCTCCGCCTTCGCTACCGCTGGCTCGACCTGAGGCGAGACCGGCTGCAGCGGAACATCCGGCTGCGGGGCCAGATGGTCGGGATCATGCGGCGCCTCATGGAGGCCGCCGGCTTCGTCGACATCCAGACGCCCGTCCTCTGGAAGCCGACGCCGGAGGGCGCGCGCGACTTCCTCGTCCCGGCGCGCCTGCAGCCGAGCCACTTCTACGCGCTGCCGCAGTCGCCGCAGATCGCGAAGCAGCTGCTCGTGATCGCAGGCTTCGAGCGCTACTTCCAGGTCGCGGTCTGCTTCCGCGACGAGGACCTCCGCGCCGACCGTGTGCAGGAGATCACGCAGCTCGACGTCGAGATGGCGTTCCCCGACTACGAGTACCTCGTCACGCTGACGGAACAGCTCGTGCAGACGATCTGGCGCGAGTGCCTCGGAGTCGAGCTCGAGCCGCCGTTCCTGCGCATGACGTGGGACGAGGCCGACCGGCGCTTCGGCACCGACAAGCCCGACCTCCGCTACGGGCTCGAGATCGAGGACGCGACCGAGGCCACGCGCGGCTCCGAGCTCGGCGTCTTCGCGTCGGCCGAGACCGTCCGCTTCCTCCGCGCGCCGCGCACCCTCTCCCGCACCGAGCTTGCCGAGCTCGAGGAGTTCGCGAAGGAGTGGGGAGCGAAGGGGCTCGCGTACCTCGTCTACGACGAGTCCGGCCAGGTGCGGTCGCCGATCGCGAAGTTCCTGTCGGAGGAGACGCTCGCGGCACTCGGCGGCAAGCCGGGCGAGACGCTCCTCTTCGCCGCCGACGCATGGCCGATGACGTCACGCGTGCTCGGAGCGCTACGCGTACATCTCGCGGAGACCCTCGGGCTGATCGACGAGCAGGCGTGGTCGTGGATGTGGGTGACGGACTTCCCCATGTTCGAGTGGTCGGAGACCGACGACCGCTGGACTGCCGTCCACCATCCGTTCACGCGCCCGACGGCGGAGTGGGAGGAGCGCTTCGACCAGGATCCGGGCGCCGCACGCGCCTTCGCGTACGACCTGATCGGGAACGGGAACGAGCTCGCAGGCGGCTCTTTCAGGATCCATGAACCCGAGATCCAGGCGCGCGTGTTCGACCTGCTCGGGATCAGCGCCGAAGAGCAGCGCGCGAAGTTCGGCTTTCTCCTCGACGCGCTCGCGATGGGCGCGCCGCCGCACGGCGGCATCGCCTGGGGCGTCGACCGGACGATGATGGTGCTCGCGGGCGAGCCGAACCTGCGCGACACGATCGCCTTCCCGAAGAACCAGGCCGGCGTCGACCCGATGACCGGTGCGCCGAGCGACGCCGACCCCGGGCACCTGCGCGAGCTCGGCGTCGGGCTCCTTCAGCCACAGCCCGAGTAGCCGCAGCTACAGTCCTCGTGCTCGGCCCCGTGCGCCGAATCGGGCACACATGTAGATCCAACGCTACGTGAAAGGGAGCCGGCGTCCCGACGAGGCATTGCCGAGGAGGGCACGGCACCCACCTGGGAAACCAGGATCACATGGCTCGGTTTGGACGCCGGGGCCGGGTGCCTCGTCTACGGTGGCCTCTATGCACGAGATCCTCGGAGACTCGAGCCGCAACGGCGACTGGGCTGCCGTCCGTCTGCGCGTCGAGGGCGAGCGAATCGTGGACGCGGACGCGCCCGGGCTCGAGCGCGACGTCACCGGACTGACGCTGCTCGAGGCCGCGGCCGTCGGCGGCGAGACTCTCGCGGCGGATGCGCTGGCGAACGCTCTCGGGCCCATCTTCCGGGCGGCGCCTTCGCCGGGCCGCGTCGCGGTGGCGATGAGCGGCGGCGTGGACAGCGCGGTCGCGCTCCTGCGCTCGCTGCCGAACGCGGTCGGCGTGACGCTGCGGCTCTGGCTCGATCCGGACGGGCCGGACTCCGAGCGCGCCTGCTGCTCGCCGGAGAGCGTGATCGCGGCGCGCGAGACGTGTCACCGGCTCGGAGTCCCGCATGTGACGCTCGACCTGCGCGAGGAGTTCCGCCGCGCGGTCGTCACGCCGTTCGTGCGCGGCTACGCGCGCGGTGAGACACCGAACCCGTGCACGCGCTGCAACGGCGGCTTCCGCTTCGCCGAGCTGCTCGCCTTCGCGCGGCGCGCGGGCGCCGAGCGCCTGGCGACGGGCCATTACGCGCGCATCGTCGAGCGAGACGGGCGGCTCCTACTCGCGCGCGGCGCCGATCCGGCCAAGGACCAGAGCTACATGCTCGCGGCGCTCGACCCAGGGCACCTTGCGCGGATCTCCTTCCCG
>JAICZB010000017.1 GCA_025933895.1 Thermoleophilia bacterium | reverse complement strand
CGCTCGCCGTCGCGATCGGCCGCCACGGCCGGCCGACTGCGACGTTCCGGCTGGCGCGGGCGGCGAAGCTCGTCGTGCAGATCCAGCGCCGGAACGGCGTGCCGGTGGCGACGCTCCGCTCGGGCCCGCAGGCGGCGGGACCCGAGACGGTGACCTGGCGCGGTCGGATCGGACACCGCCGGGCGCCGGGCGGTCGCTACCTGCTGGCGGTGCAGGCGACGAGCTCCGTGGGGACGAGCTCGCTCGCGGCACCCTTCTCATATCGCTCTCACAAGCGTCACTAGACTCCCGCCGGTGCTCGTCGCGAGCGTCTCGGCCAGCTTCACCTCGCAGGTCGCCCATCACGGCGTGTACGCGGTCTTCGGCCTGCTCGCGCTCGGGGCGGTCTTCCCGGCGGGAAGCGAGCTCGTCGCGCTCGTGGGCGGCGCCGTCGCCGCAGGTGTCTTCTCCGGCGCCGCCGGCATCTCGATCTTCGGGGCTCACGTCGGCCTCGGCGCAGGCGCGTACCTCGCGATGGCCGTCGCGGCGACGATCGGCTATCTCGCGGGCAGCCTCGTGGGATGGGGAGTGGGACGCTTCGGCGGCCGGGAGCTGCTCGAGCATCGAGGCCGCTGGCTGCACGTGACGCCGGAGCGCCTCGACCGCGCGGACGCCTGGTTCCGGCGCTGGGACCGACCCGGCGTGCTGATCGGGACGATGACCCCGGTGGTTCGCTCGTTCGTCGCGATTCCCGCTGGGATCTTCGAGATGCCGCTCGCTCCGTTCCTCGGCCTGACGCTCGTCGGCTCGGCGCTCTGGTCGTTCGCCTTCGTCGGAATCGGCTACGCCCTCGGTTCGAGCTACAAGGGCTTCGAGCACGACTTCCGCTACGTCGAGTATGCGATCGGGGTGGGCATCGTCGCGGCGCTGGCGTATCTGGTGTACCGGAGAAGGGCTGCGGCTAGAGTTGTCCCGCGTGCAGACGATTCCCCTCGTTGACGTCCGAGCTGAATACGAGCCGCTGATACCGCGGCTCGAGGCTGCGTTCCGCGAGGTACTCGAGGGCAAGGGCTTCATCCGCGGCCCGAACTACTGGGCGTTCCAGGAAGAGGCGGCCGCCTACCTCGGCGTGAAGCGGACCATCGGCGTCGCGAACGGCACCGACGCGCTCGTGCTCGCCCTCGACGCGCTCGGCGTCGGCCCCGGCGACGAGGTGATCTGCCCGGCCTTCACCTTCTACGCGACGGCGGAGTCGGTCGTGCGCCGCGGCGCGACCCCGGTCTTCGCGGACATCGACCCGGCCACGCTCAACCTCGACCTCGAGGACACGGCCGCGAAGGTGACCGATCGGACGCGGGCGATCATCCCGGTCCACCTGTTCGGCAGGCTGCTCGACGTCCGGCCTCTGGTCGAGCTCGGGATCCCGGTGCTCGAGGACGCGGCGCAGGCCTTCGGCGCTCCGGGAGTCGCGCAGCAGGGCGCGATCTCGACCTTCAGCTTCTATCCCACGAAGAATCTGTTCTGCCTCGGCGACGGAGGGCTCGTCGCGACGAACGACGAGGAACTCGCCGACCGCGTCCAGCTTCTCTCGTTCCACGGCTCGCGCGACAAAGCCGCCTTCGACCTCATCGGCTACAACTCGCGCCTCGACGAGCTGCAGGCCGCCTTCCTGCGCGTCTTCCTACCGGAGCTCGCCGGCTGGAACGAGGCGCGTCGCGCGGCGGCGGCCCGCTATTCGGAGCTCGGGCTCGGCGAGCTCGTGGAGCTCCCGCAGGACGAGCCGAGCCACGTCTACCACCTCTTCGTGTGCCGCTCGCGCGAACGCGACACGATCCGCACCGCGCTGGCGGAGGCGGGCATCGCGTCGGCGACGTACTACACGACGCCGCTCCACCTGCAACCGTCGCTCCGCTACCTCGGCTACGAGCCGGGCTCGCTGCCTGCGACCGAGCAAGCGGGGGCCGAGAACTTCTCCCTGCCGCTCTGGCCCGGGATCCCGGCGGAGGCGCAGGAGCGCGTCGTCGACGTCGTGCGCTCGGCGGTTCCGAGCAGGGTCTGATGCAGAGCCTTCTTTCAAAGCACAGGCTCTGGCAGCTGCTCGTCGACGGGGCGATCGTCGCGCTCTCCTGGTGGCTCGCGTTCTCGCTGCGCTTCGACAACAAGTGGCCCATCATCTACGTCCACCTGTTCCGCCGGACGATCCTGATCGTCATCGCGATCAAGCTCGTCGTCTTCATCGCGTTCGGCTTCTACAACCGCTGGTGGCGCTACGTCTCGGTGCGCGACATGTGGGCGACGGCGCGCGGAGTCGTCGTCGCGTGCCTCGTCGCGGACGTGACCGTCTATCTCGTCTCGCCGGTCCACGGAGTCCGCCTGCCGCGGTCGATCGCCGCGGTCGACCTGCTCCTCACGCTCGCGTTCATCGCGGGCTCGCGTCTCCTCGCGCGCACGATGATCGAGCGGCCGGGGTTGATGATGGTGGCGCGCGGAAAAGAGGTGATCGTCGTCGGCGCCGGCGACGCGGGCCGCCTGATCGTGCAGGAGATGCAGCGCTCGCGGATGCTCGACTACACGCCGATCGGGTTCGTCGACGACGACCAGCGCAAGCGGAACACGCGGATCATGGGCGTGCGCGTGCTCGGCACCATCGACGAGCTGCCGCGCGTCCTGCGCGAGCACCGCCCCGACGAGTTGCTGATCGCGATGCCGACCGTCTCCGGCGAGGTGCGCCGGCGGATCGTCGAGACGGCGCAGCAGCTGCGGATCGTGGTGAAGACACTGCCGGGCCTGTACGAGCTCATCTCGGGAGACCTCAACCTTGCCGGCCAGATCCGGCCCGTGCAGGTGGAGGACGTGCTCGGCCGCGAGCAGGTGGAGGTCGACTTCCGGGAGGTCGCCGGCTATCTCGAGGGAGCCACCGTGCTCGTCACGGGAGCCGGCGGCTCGATCGGCTCGGAGCTCTGTCGCCAGATTGCACGCGTACAGCCCGCGCGGCTGATCCTCGTCGACAACGCCGAGGGGCCGCTGTTCGAGATCGAGCGGGAGCTCGTCGACGAGCGCGACTTCACGGCCGTCCTGACGAAGCTCGTCGACGTCAAGGACCGGACGGCGCTGCGGCGCGACGTCTTCGACAAGTTCCGGCCGACCGTGGTCTTCCACGCCGCCGCCTACAAGCACGTGACCATGCTCCAGACGCACCCCGTCGAGTCGGTGCGCAACAACGTCGGCGGCACGCGCGCCGTCGCGGAGCTCGCCGCGGAGTTCGGCGTCGAGCGCTTCGTCCTCATCTCGACCGACAAGGCCGTCAACCCGAAGACGGTGATGGGCCAGTCGAAGGCGCTCTGCGAACGGATCGTCGAGACGCTCGGTCACCGCCGGGACATCCCGACCCGGTTCGTCGCCGTGCGCTTCGGCAACGTCCTCAACTCATCGGGCAGCGTGATCCCGATCTTCCGCAAGCAGATCGAGCGTGGCGGCCCGGTCACGGTGCGGGATCCCGAGATGACCCGCTACTTCATGACGATCCCGGAGGCCGTGTCGCTCGTCGTGCAGGCCGGAGCGATCGGCGGCCGCGGCCAGGTGTTCGTCCTCGACATGGGCGAGCCGGTGAAGATCATCGACCTCGCGCAGAACATGATCCGCCTCTCCGGCAAGACGCCGCGGCTGCCCGGCGACGAGGCGACGTCGGCGCGCGACGTGCAGATCGCGTACGTGGGAGCCCGAGCGGGCGAGAAGATCCACGAGGAGCTGTCGGGCGACCACGAGAGCGTGGGCGCCACCGCGCACCCGAAGATCCTGCGGCTCAGCCGTCTTCCCGTCGACAGCGACTGGCTCGACGTGCAGCTCGCGGAGCTCGAGCGGCTCGCCGACGAAGGCGACACGCTCGAGGTGGTGGCGAAGCTCGGGGCGATCGTGCAGCTGACGGAGCCGTCCGCCGCGCCGACGCCTCCGGCTTCTGCCGAGACGCAGCTCGACGTGGAGCCCACTCCGCTCGACCGCGTCGACTGAGCGTCGCTCTATCGAGCGCGGCGTAACGTCCCGGGTGGTGACCCGGAGCCGCCCGTTGCTCGCGCTGACCACGGCGGAGCTGGTCTCGCAGCTCGGCTCGAGCCTGTCCGGGCTCGCCTTGCCGTGGTTCGTTCTCGTCACGACGCATTCGACCTCGCGCATGGGGGTGGTTTTCGCGGTCGAGCTGCTCCCGTTCGTTCTGTTCGGCCTCCACGCCGGTGTGGTCGTCGATCGGCTCGGCCCGCGCGCGACCATGCTCCTGTCGGATCTTGCGAGAGCTCCGGTGGTTGCGCTCATCCCGCTCCTCGAGGCGGTAGGCGGGCTCTCCTATCCGCTGATCCTGGCGGTCGCCTTCGTGCAGGGTGGCCTCTCGACCGCCTACTTCACCTGCCAGCGCGCGGTGCTCCCGGCGCTCGTCGGCACCGGCGAGCAGGATGTGGCTCGGGCGAACACGTTGCTCGAGGGTGCGACGAACTTCACGAGCTTTGCCGGGCCGGCACTCGCCGGAGTTCTGATCGGCTTGCTCGGCGCCGTGAACGTGATGTGGATCGACGCCGGGTCGTTTCTCGTGTCGTTCGTGCTCGTCGGGACGTTCGTCCGGGTCGTCCGGCAGGTTCACGAGCGGGAAGAAGCCGGCGGGGTACTGGCCGGTCTCGCCTACATCCTGCGAGACCGCTTCGTGGGCCGCGCGGTGATCTCGCCGTTTCTCTTCGGCGCCGCGTTCCCCCTGGTGTTCGCGTCGTTTCCGGTGATCGCCTTTCGCGAGTACGACCACAACCCGCGGGTCGCCGGCCTCCTGTTCGCTGCGTACGGTGGCGGCACTCTCGTCGGCTCGTTCGTGACGTATGCGGCGCTCGCCCGGTTCAGGGCAACCTCGATCGCGATCTTTGCCGCGGTGGCGCTCGCCGCCCCGTTCTGGCTGCTCGTGCCGCGTATGCCACTCGCGGTGTTCGTCGTCGCCATGGCGGTGATCGGCTTCGGCAACCCGATGACGAACGCGCCCTACTTCGGAATCCTGACCACGCGCGTGCCGCCTGCGCTCTTTCCCAAGGTGCTGCAGGCGATCATCGTCTCGAACCAGGTGATCCGGCCGGCCGCGTATGCGGTCGCCGGCTTCCTCTTCGCCTCACTCGGCCTGCACGTCATCTACGCAGTTGCTGCCGTGCTTGCCACCGCCGCGTCGTTCAACTTCATCGTCGCCGTGCGGTCGGAGCCGCTCGAGGAAGTTCCGACACTCCCGTGACGGTCCCCGGCCGACGGCGGCGCTAGCCTCCGCGCCCTGGACGTCGAGAGGATCCTCGCAGGGCTGAACCCCGAGCAGCGCGCCGCCGCGGAGACGACGCGCGGACCGCTGTGCATCCTCGCCGGAGCGGGGACGGGCAAGACGACCACGATCACGCGCCGGATCGCCTGGCAGGTTGCGAGCGGCGCCTTCCCACCACAGCAGATCGTGGCGGTCACGTTCACCGACAAGGCCGCGGGCGAGCTCCGCAGCCGGTTGGGCGCGCTCGGCGTCGAGGGCGTGCGAGCCTCGACCTTCCACTCGGCGGCGCTAGCGCTGCTCCGCAACTTTCAGGGAGATCCCGGGCGGATCCTCGCCACGAAGGCGCTGCTCCTGCGCCGGATCGGCAACACGCTGCCCGTGCCGTTCCGTTTCCGGCCGGCGGGCGACCTTGCGACGGAGATCGAATGGGCCAAGAATCGCCGGCTCACTCCGGAGACGTACTACGACGGGCTCGGCGACCACGAACCGCCGCTGCCGCCCGACCTCGCGCACCGGGTCTTCCGCGAGTACGAGCGGCGCAAGTCCGCCGAGGGGCGCCTCGATTTCGAAGATCTGCTCGAGCGGACTGTGCGGCTGCTCGACGAGAACGAGGACGCGCGGGCCGCCGTGCGCGACCGCTGGCGTGCCTTCACGGTGGACGAGTATCAGGACGTCAACCTCCTGCAGCAGGCGCTGCTCGATCTCTGGCTCGGCGAGCGGGACGACCTCTGCGCGGTCGGCGACGACTACCAGGCGATCTACGGCTTCACCGGCGCGAGCGCCGAGTGGCTGCTCGCGCTGCCGCGGCGCTTCGCTCACGCCCAAGTCGTGCGGCTGGAGCGGAGTTATCGCTCGACGCCGCAGGTGCTGGAGCTTGCGAACCGGCTCGTCGCGCGGCTCGGCGGCTCGGCGAAGACGCTCACCCCGACTCTCCCGGAGGGTCCCGAGCCCGTTGTCGGACCGGGACTCGACGTCGCCGCGCACGCGCGGCAGCTGCACGCGGCCGGAGTTCCGTTCGAGGCGATGGCGGTGCTCGTGCGGACGAACGCGCGCACGAGCGAGTTCGAGGAGGCGTTCCACGAAGCCGGGATCCCGTCCCAGGGCGCGTCGCTGCTCGCGCGGGACGCGGCTCGGCAGCTGCTCAAGGCCCTGCGCAGCCTGCGGGGGCCGGCGGCCGAGGTCGTGCGCGAGCTCGCGGTTCGCCAGGGGCTCCTCGCGGAGGTCCCGGACAAGCTCGGCGAGCGCGAGCAGACGCGGCAGGCGGACCTGACGCGGATCGTGCGTCTCGCGGAGAGATTCGAGGGTGACGTCGACGGCTTCGTCGCCCTGCTCCACGAGCGCTTCGGCGAGAGCGCGGGCCGCGGCGTCCACCTGCTGACGCTGCATCGCGCGAAGGGCCTCGAGTGGGACGCCGTCCTGCTGCCGCGCGTCGAGGAGGGAGAGCTGCCGATCCGCCGCGGCGACGTCGAAGAGGAGCGGCGGCTGTTCTACGTTGGGCTGACGCGCGCGAGGCGGCATCTGCTCGTGACCTGGGAGGGGAAGCCGAGCCGCTTCCTCGACGAGCTCGGTGTGCGAGCGGCCGCGCCGCAGACCTCGAAGCGTGAACGTCCCGTGCTCGAGCAGACACCCACGGTGCAGGCGCTCAGGGAGTGGCGGCTCGCGCGGGCGCGTGCAGACGAGGTGCCCGCGTTCGTCGTCTTCAACGACCGCACGCTCGCGGAGCTGGCCGCACGGACTCCGCGGACGCTCGCCGAGCTGGCTGCGGTGCCGGGGATCGGGCCGGCGAAGCTCGAACGGTACGGCTCGGAGCTGCTCTCGCGGCTGGCGGAGCTCGCCGCCTGACTGCAGTCGTCGGGCGATCAGCCGAGGCTGAAGCTGCGTTCCGGGAGCTGAGAGGGCTGCTCGAAGAGCGGGCAGGTCTCGAGCGTCGGACAACAGCAGTCGGCGGCTTGCTCCAGCCACTCCCGCACGACCTCGGCCCGTGCGATGGCCTCGCGGAGAACCGGTAGCCGCCGCTCGGCGACCTCTCGCAATTGCTCAACCGCGTTCACGTCTTCTGCCGACGCGCGCAGCAGGAGCCGGATGTCGTCGAGCGCGAGGCCGGCGCGCTGGGCGGTGTCGATGACGGCCAGCGACTTCACCACCTCGGCCGGATATCGGCGTCGCCCGCTCACGCGCATGGGGTCGGCGATCAGACCGATCGACTCGTAGTACCGGATCGCCGAAGGCGCCTTGCCGCTGATGCGCGCCACGTCGCCGATCGCGAGAAGCTCACTTGACATCAAGTCAACTTTAACTCGCAAGATGGAGGCTCCACCGTCACAAGGAGGTACGCGTCATGGGGTTGTCCGAATTGGTCGCCTGCACGCTGTCGGACACCGATCGGAAGGGTCAGCGCGAGCGCTGGCTCGCGCTCGGCGAGAACTTCGGTCTCGGCAGGAAGGAAACGAACGACGGCCTGCGCCTCAGCTTCCGCTCCCATCCCGCGGTTCGGAAGGAACTGGAGGCGCTTGTCGCAGTCGAGAACGACTGCTGCAGCTGGGCCGCGTGGAGCGTCGAGGACGAGGGCGACACGCTCGTCATGGCCGCTCGCTCCGAGGGCATCGGAGTGTCCACGCTGCACGGGATGTTCACGCAACTCGCGTGACCGTCTTCGGGGCAATCGCCGTCTCGGCGATGGTTCTCGCCTACGCGCTCGAAGCACGGCACAGGGCTTTCGTCGGCCTCTTCGCCGCCGGGTGTGCCGCTTCGAGCGCGTACGGCTTCCTGATCGGAAGCGTTCCGTTCGGTCTGGCCGAAGCCGTCTGGAGCCTCGCTGCGCTTCGCCGGCTCAGGCGTCCAGCGCGGAGAGGAGCAGGTGCAACATCTCGGCCGGCTCGCGGCGTACCCGACCCGCCGCCGACTCGTCCCGCTTGCGCAACTCGAGCGCGCGCGGATCGGTGAGCGGCTTCAGCCGCCCGTCCCGGATCAGCTCCTCGTCCACCCCGCCGAGCCGCCCACCATACGTCGTGTAGACCGGAACGCCGAGCGCGGCCGCCTCGCGGTTCATCGTCCCGCCGGCCGAGACGACGAGATCCGCGAGCGCGATCAGGCTCTGCGCGTCGACCGCGCCCTCCGGCAGGATCACCGACGGCAGCGCGAGCCCGCGCACGAACTCCCGCTGCTCCTCCGTCCGCGGCAGGACGAACGCGTGCACGTCCTCCGCCCGGCCGAGATGCTCGAGCGTCTGCGGAAAGAGCGGGTTCGAGTGCCGGTGGTAGAGCGACACGTCCGGCGGCGGCCGCAGAACCACGAGCACCCGCGCCGGATCGACGCCGTATCGGTCGAGCAGCGAGCGGTCCGGCTCGAAGTCCGAGAGGTAGTACTCCTCCTTCAGGCCCGGATACTGGACGAGCTTCGGTAGGCGCACCCCGTACGGCCGCAGCCGCTCCGGTGGGATCGCCGCCGGCACGACGACGCGCGTCGCCGCGCGGCAGCCGAGCTGGTGCTGCAGGGTCGCGAACTCGTAGTCGAACGTCGTCGAGCTCGGGATCCCGAGCCGGCGTGCGGAGATCGTCAGCTCGTGCGAGCCGTGCGCGAGAGCGACGTCGAAGTCGCGGGACCTGGCCCACGATCGCAGGGCGCCGAGCCGGTGCGTCATCTGCCGCGCCTTCTGCAGGCGGGAGCGGCCGCCGTGCCGTCCGACCACCTCGTCGGCCTGCAGGCCGTGGAGCTCGAGCAGTTGGATCGTTTGTGCGTAGTCGCGTGCCGTGATCGACACCTCGTCCCCGCGACCGCGCAGGATCTCGATGAGCGGTCGGAAGACCAGGACGTGCGCAGGAGCGGTCATGTCGATCCAGACCCTCAAACCGGGGGCCCCCGGGGAGTGCGCAGCACTTTCTGAGGTGGTCATGCGACGAGCGCCTCCATCCTTGCCGATCGCAGATGCGGCGGCTCTTGCTCGACGTGCCGCTCGTACCAGAGCGTGAACGCGAGCAGCCCCCACAGCTGGCGGCTCCAGTCCTCACGGCCGGCGGCGTGCTCGTCGAGCAGCCGTGCGACCGGCTCCGGGCGGATGAAGCCCTGGCGCCGCAGCGTCTCCGGCGCGAGCGTCGCGCGCGCGAAGGGCTCGAGCTCACCACGGAGCCACGCCGCGGCCGGGATCGAGAAGCCGCGCTTGCGGCCGTGGACGATCTCGTCCGGCAGGAGCGGCTCGAGCGCCTTGCGTAGCAGCACCTTCTTCGCGAGCCCGCGCACCTTCAGGCGCGTCGGCAGCGCGAAGGCCAGGTTCGTCACGAGCGGGTCGAGGAAGGGGACGCGGACCTCCAGCGAGTGCGCCATCGACGCGCGGTCGGTCTTCACGAGGAGGTCGTCCACGAGGTAGACGCCGAAGTCGACGTCCTGCAGTCGCGCGAGTTGCGGCGCCCCGGCGGTCTCTGCGTACCGCGCCCGATAGACGTCGACCGGATCGAACCCGGCGCGGCCACCGGTCAGCTCGGCCCGGGCGTCGGCCGAGAAGATCTCCTTCCAGCCGTGATGCCGCTCGAGCGGCGGGAGGTGCGCCGCACGCACGAACCGCTTCGCCTTGTAGTCGAGGCTCGCCTTGCGGGTGGACGCCGGGAGCGCCTCGACGAGGGGGCGCACCGCGCGCGCGAACGGCGCGACGCGATCGGCGAAGAGATCCGCGGCGTACGTGTAGTAGCCGCCGAAGAGCTCGTCTCCTCCCTCGCCTGAGAGCGCGACCTTGACGTGCTCGGCCGCGAGCTGCGAGACGAGGTACGTCGGGAGCGCGGACGAGTCCGCGAACGGTTCGTCGAACGCCTCCGCGAGCGCCGGCAAGAGCAGCTCGGGCTCCGGCCGCACGAGCAGCTCGTGGTGCTCGGTCTCGTATCGCTCTGCGACCAGCCGCGCGTCGGCGCGCTCGTCGAAGCTCCGCTCGGCGAAGCCGATCGTGAACGTATGCACCGGCTCCGCCGTCTCCTGAGCCGCGAGTGCGGCGAGCGCGGCGGAGTCGACGCCGCCGGACAGGAGGACGCCGACCGGCACGTCCGAGAGGAGATGCGCGCGCACCGAGTCGCGCAACCTGGCGCGCAGCTCCTCCACGAGCTCTGCCTCGTCGTCCGTCCTGAGCTCGCCCTCGGCGGCCGGACCCGGCCGGGCGTACCGCTCGAGCGAGATGCGTCCGGCTTCCCAGACGAGCGCGTGGCCGGCCGGCAACTTCCGGACGTCGCGGAAGATCGAGTAGGGGGCCGGAATCGAGTTGAAGGCGAGGAACGCCTCGAGGGCGTCGAGATCGATCTCGCCGCGCGGCAGGGCGCGCAGCTCCGACGCGAAGCGCAGCTCCTCGCCGACGTGGCGGTAGTAGAGCGGCTTGATCCCGTAGCGATCACGCGCGAGCACGAGCCGGCGGCGCGGTGCATCCCAGATCGCGACGGCGAACATTCCGCGCAGCAGCTCGGCGAAGCCGGCACCGTGCTCCTCGTACAGGTGGACGAGCGCCTCGGTGTCGCAGCGCGTCCGCAGTACGTGTCCCGCGCGCTCGAGCTCGCGGCGGAGCTCCGGGTAGTTGTAGATCTCGCCGTTCTGCACGACGACGCAGCTTCCGTCCTCGTTTGCGATCGGCTGGTCGCCGTGCTCGAGGTCGAGGATCGACAGCCGCCGGGCCGCAAGGGCGATGCCTCCGTCGACGTGCTCGCCGGCGCTGTCGGGGCCGCGATGCGCGAGCAGTTCGCTCATCGCGCGCAGCGACTCGACGTCCGCGACGCCGTGTGTCGTCGCGATCCCGCAGATTCCGCACACGGCTCTACCTTAGGCGCGCCGCCCCAGCAGTCCTCCGAGCGACTGCCGGAGCACGCGCCAGCCCGTGGCGACGACGGTGCGCAGGTAGAGACGGACCGACCGGTCAGCGATCCACTCGAGATCGTGGGCGAGCTTCTCGCCCATCGGGGTCTCGTAGCCGCGCCGCACCTGGGCGAAGCCGGTCAGGCCGGGACGGACGACGAGGCGCTGCCAGTACGACGGCAGCTCGTGTGCGAGCTCCTCGAAGAAGACTGGGCGGATCGGCCGCGGCCCGACGAGGCTCATGTCGCCGCGCAGGACGTTCACGAACTGCGGTATCTCGTCGAGCTGGGTCGCCTTGAGCCACCGGCCGACCGGCGTGAACTCGGCCTGCGTCCGCTCGACGAGCTGCTCGCCGAGGTACGCGCCGAGCCGCCGCTCGGCGCCGCGCCGCAGCGTCCGGAACTTGTACATCGTGAAGACGCGGGCACCCCGGCCGACGCGCTCGCCGCGGTAGAGGATCGGCGTCCCGCTCGTGGCGAGCACCAGCACGGCGATCGCGAGCGAGACCGGCAGCGAGAGGAGCAGGAACAGCGAGGAGAGGAGGACGTCGAGGGCACGCAGGACGACGTCGCGCGGCCGGGCCGGCGTCTCGAGTGCGAGCCGGCGGTAGCCGCGGACGAGCGTGTCCTCGATCCGCGTCGGGTCTGACACGCGCTCGATCGTAAAGCGGCGGGGCACCGGCGGGCAGTCTGTTCCAGTTATAAGATGTCCTTATGGACACGAAGCAGCTGGCGGCCTTCTGTGCAGTCGTCGAGCGCCGGAGCTTTTCGCAGGCCGCGGACCAGCTCGGCGTGACCCAGCCGGCGGTCAGCCTGCAGATCCGGTCCCTCGAGCAGCGCATCGGCCAGCAACTCCTCGACCGTTCCGGCCGGCGGGTCGAGCCGACCGAGGCAGGTCTCCGGCTCTACCGCGGTGCGCTGCGCCTGATCGCACTCGAGCAGCAGCTGCTCGCCGACCTCGGCGAGGAGGCGGAGGGTGAGCTGAAAGGCCGGCTCGAGATCGGGGCCTCCACCGGACCGGGCGGGAGCGTCCTGCCGGGCCTGCTCGGGGAGTTCCAGCAGCTCCATCCACAGGTGCACGTCGCGCTGACCGTCTCCGACACGCACACGGTTGTCGAGCAGGTGGGGCGGCGCGAGCTCGAGCTCGGAGTGGTCGGCGCGGGCGGCCGTCATCGCGGCGTCACGTTCGAGCCTTTCTATCGCGACGAGGTCGTTCTCGCAGTGCCCGCCGGCCACAAGTGCGCCGGCAAGAGCCTGACACTCGACGAGTTGAGGGTCGAGCCGCTCGTCCTCATGCAGGAGGGTGCCGGCATCCGGCAGATGATCGACGACGAGCTGCGCGAGCTCGGCCTTCGCCTCCGCGACCTGAACGTGAAGCTCGAGCTCGGGCTGCAGGAGTCCGCGCGTGCGGCGGTGCTCGCGGGTTTCGGCGCCACGTTCATCTCGCGTATCGCGATCGAGGGAGACCTCGCCGCTGGAGCGCTTGCGGTCGTGCGCGTCGAGGGCCTCGAGCCGGCGCGAGACGTCCAGCTCGCCCGGGCGAGCGGCCGCGCGGAGACGCGCGTCGCCCAGGAGTTCGTCGCGTTCGCACGGGAGACGCTCGAATGATCGTCCGCTGGGGCCTCGACTCGCTGCCCCAGGCGTGCTCGGACGCCGGAGTCTCGTCTCCGCTGCTCGTCGCGAGCCCGCGCTGGGACTCGCTGCAGCTGCGCGTGGATCCGGCCGCTCGGTGGCGGGCGGTGCCGTCGGATCGCATCGCCGAGGCGGTCGCGGCCGCACGAGGGGCAGACGGAGTGCTCGCCGTCGGCGGTGGAAGCGCGATCGACCTCGGCAAGGCGATCTCGGCCGCGGCCGGACTCCCACTCGTCTCGGTGCCGACGACGTACGCCGGGGCCGAGTGGACGAGCTACTTCGGCGTCCGCGACCCCGACCGACGGATGCAGGGCGGTGGCGGCGGAGCTCATCCGGCCGCGATCGTCTACGAGCCCGAGCTGACTCTCGACCTGCCGGCAGAGACGAGCGTGGGCACGGCGCTGAACGCGCTCGCCCACTGCGCCGAGGCCCTTTACGTGCAGGGCCACAATCCCGCCGCCGACGAGCACGCGCTCGCCGGCGCGCGTCTCATCTCGGAGTGGCTGCCCCGCGTGATCGCCGCTCCGCGGGATCTCGAGGCGCGGACGGAGCTGCTCCGCGGCGCCTGCCGCGGCGGCGCAGCCCTCGCCGGCTCGATGCTCGCGCTGGCGCACGCGATGGCGCAGGCGATCGGCGGCCGCTACGGGCTCCCGCACGGGACCCTCAACGGGATCTGCCTGCCGCCCGTTCTCCGCTTCAACGCCGCCTACGCGCCGGGTGCCGTCGCCCGCTTCGGCGAGGCGGTCGGCGCCGCTGACGACGCCGCAGCCCACGTCGAGGAGCTGACCGCGCTCGCCGGGCCGACGCGGCTCCGTGAGCTCGGCGTGCCGGAGGCCGATCTGCCCGGGCTCGCGGCTGCGGCGGCCGCGCGAGGCGGCAACCTCGCCAACCCCAAGCCCGCGAGCCCGAAGGAGATCGAGCAGCTCCTGCACGCCGTCTACTAGAGGCTCGATGCGCATTAGCCGTGGCCCGTGATGCCGCCCCAGGCACGGCGCCTGGAACAGCCCCACGACGATGCCTAATGCACATCAAGCCTCTAGACGCCGTTCCTCAACCCGAGCCCACGAACGACGTCCCGCCGCGGTCGGTGCGCTTCACGTCCTCGTGGTGGCTCGTGTGGATCGTGATCCACGGGATGACGGTCGGACACGAGAAGCCCGCCGAGGAGCGAAGCGTGAAGTAGGTGAAGCCTTGCCCGACCCCGCCGCCGATCAGCTGCGTCTGCCGCCAGTTGGTCTCGCAGAGGGTCCCGGACGTCGTGGTGCTCGCGCTGCGGTACGTGATGTGGCTGCCGTAGACGGCGCACCAGTAGGCGGTGTTCGTGATTCGCTGCTGGTAGGGCCACGTTCCCCACTGATGCCAGGCCGAGTTGGCCCAGCAGACCGGTCTGCTCGCCGAGAGGATGTTGCCTTCGGCCAGCGGGGCCAGGCCCACGGCAGCTTGCGCCGAGACGCCCGTCTCGACCGAGGTGACCGCCCCGGCGAGCGCCGAAGCGTCGAGCGCGGTCTGGCCGCTGACGACGGATGTCGTCGAGCCGCTCGTACCTGGAGCTGTCGCGAGCGCCTGGGCCTGGTCCGGGGAGAGGGGAGTCGGACCGGCCGCGACTGCTCGGCTTGCCGAGCCGACGCCGGCGGCGAGCGCTACGAGGAGCATCGCGAGGAGTGCTGCACGTCGTACGAACATCGTGACCTCCTGTTGGTGGGCGTATGCGAGGAGGCCAAGCTAGCGTTGTCAACCTTGACAATCAAGATGGCTCTTTTCGACGCGCCGGAGAGCGACGCGCCCAGAACGGACAGGCGACCCGCGGCTTCAAAGAATAAGTGATCGCTATTCCACCGATTAGGTATAGTCCTCGACGGTGCTTGCGACTACCCTGTGGAGGAGCGCGTATGCCGGGCTTTCATGACGGATTCCTAGGAGTGCCCGAGCGGCCCGGCAAGCCGCGCAGCTCCGGGCTCACTCACGTCATCGACAAGGGCCTGAACCTGCGGGAGATCGAGGGTCTCTTCGACACCGCAGGTGCCTTCGTCGACATCGTCAAGCTCGGCTGGGGCACCGGGTACGTCACGAACAACCTCGAGAAGAAGATCGCGCTCTACCGCTCCTTCGACACGCCCGTCGTCTGCGGCGGCACGCTGTTCGAGGCGGTCTACGCGCGCGAGAAGCTGGACGAGTTCAAGAGCTGGCTGACCGAGCACCGCTTCTCGCACGTCGAGATCTCCGACGGCACGGTCGAGGTCCCGCGCGACCGGAAGCTCGAGCTCATCGCGGACTTCGCGCGCGATTTCACGGTGCTCTCCGAGGTCGGATCGAAAGACGCCGAGGTGAACATCGCGCCCTATCTGTGGGTGCAGTGGATGCAGGAGGAGCTCGACGCCGGCGCCTGGCGCGTCATTGCCGAGGGACGCGAAGGCGGCACGGCGGGCATCTACCGGCCGAGCGGCGAGCTGCGGACCGGGCTCGTCGACGAGATCGAGCACTCCCTTCCCTTCGAGTCGCTGATCTGGGAGGCGCCGACGAAAGAGAGCCAGGCCTGGTTCATCAAGCACTTCGGCACGAACGTCAATCTCGGCAACATCCCGCCGGACGAGGTGATCGCGCTCGAGACGCTGCGCCTCGGCCTGCGCGGCGACACACTCAAGGAGGTGCTGCTCGGTGGCGAACCTGCAACGCAGCCTGCCGGCTGACCTCGAGTCCTGGCCCGCCGAGCGGGTCGTCGAGTTCGCACTCGCGGAGTTCTCCGGCCGTGTCGGGCTCGCGTGCTCCTTCCAGAAGGAGGAGTCCGTGCTGCTCGACATGCTCTACGAGCTCGAGCCGGGGGCGCGCGTCTTCGCGATCGACACGGGCCACCTGTTCCCGGAGACGTACGAGCTCTGGCGTGTGCTCGAGCGCCGCTACGACACGAAGATCGAGCGCGTCGAGGGCGCGCCGGTCGAGGACGGCCTCTGGGAGAAGAATCCGGACCTGTACCTCGCGATCGCGAAGCTCGAGCCACTCAACCGCGCGTTGCTCGATCTCGACTGCTGGGTCACGGGGATCCGGCGTGACCAGTCGCCGACGCGGGCCAACGCGGCGAAGTTCGCGTGGGACGAGCAGCACGATCTCTGGAAGGCCAACCCCCTCGCCGACTGGACGGACGACGACTGCTGGGCGTACATCCGCGAGCGCGGCCTGCCCTACAACGCGCTCCACGACCAGGGCTACGACTCGATCGGCGACACGCATTCCACGCAGCCCGGCAAGGGCCGCGAGGGCCGCTGGGCGGGGAGCGACCGAACCGAGTGCGGGATCCACATGACGGAGAGCGCGACATGAGCGGGTTCGTGCTCTGGTTCACGGGTCTCTCGGGCGCGGGCAAGACGACGATCGCGAACAACGTCGAGCCCGAGCTCGAGCGCCGGGGCTTCGTCGTCGACCACCTCGACGGCGACATCGTCCGCACCCATCTCTCCAAGGGTCTCGGGTTCTCGAAGGAGGACCGCGACACGAACATCGCGCGCATCGGCTGGGTCGCCTCTCGCCTCGCGCGCGCGGGAGCAGTCGTGATCGTCTCGGCTATCTCGCCGTACGAGGAACTGCGCCGCCACGCGCGCTCCCTCGTCGAGCAGCACTCGCCCTTCGTCGAGATCTTCGTCGCGACGCCGCTCGAGGAGTGCGCGCGCCGCGATCCGAAGGGGCTCTACGCGGCGGCGTTCGCCGGCGAGATCGAGGAGTTCACAGGCGTCTCGGCTCCGTACGAAGAGCCGCTCGAGCCGGAGCTGCGCCTCGAGACGACGGGCCGCACGCCGTCCGAGTCCGCCGTCACGGTGCTCGACCGGCTCGAGGAGCTCAACCTCGTGCCGCGCGCGGAGTTCGACGCGTGAGCACCTCGCGCGCCGTTCCGACGCTGACCCATCTCGACGAGCTCGAGTCCGAGGCGGTCCATATCTTCCGGGAGGTCGCGGCCGAGCTCGAGCGGCCGGTGCTGCTCTTCTCCGGCGGCAAGGACTCGATCGTGCTCCTCCGGCTCGCCGAGAAGGCGTTCAGGCCCGGCAAGTTCCCGTTCCCGATCATGCACGTCGACACGGGGCACAACTTCCCGGAGGCGATCGAGTACCGCGACCGGCGCATCTCCGAGCTCGGCGAGCGGCTCGTCGTCGCGTCGGTGCAGGAGTCGATCGACAAGGGGCGCGTCGTCGAGGAGACGGGGCCGCGCGCGTCGCGCAACCGGCTCCAGACGACGACGCTGCTCGACGCGATCGAGGAGCACGGCTTCGACGCGGCGATCGGCGGCGCGCGACGCGACGAGGAGCGGAGCCGGGCGAAAGAGCGGATCTTCTCCTTCCGCGACGACTTCGGCCAGTGGAACCCGCGCGCGCAGCGGCCCGAGCTGTGGAGCCTCTACAACGCGCGCGTCCGGAAGGGCGAGCACGTCCGCGTCTTCCCGATCTCGAACTGGACCGAGCTCGACGTGTGGCAGTACGTCGCGCGCGAGCAGCTCGAGCTGCCGCCGATCTACTTCGCGCACGAGCGCGAGGTCTTCCGCCGCGACGGGATGCTCTACGCGGCCTCGCCGTACGTCGAGCGGATGGAGGGGGAGGACCCGTTCACCACATCGGTCCGTTTCCGCACCGTCGGCGACATGACGTGCACCGGGGGCGTCGAGTCGCGCGCGGCGACGATCGCGGAGGTCGTGGAGGAGATCGCGGCGACGCGCGTCACCGAGCGCGGCGAGACGCGGGCCGACGACCGCTTCAGCGAGGCCGCGATGGAGGATCGGAAGCGCGTTGGCTACTTCTGAAAACGTGGGGGAACCCATGGTTCCCCCACGGGCCCCCTCCTTCTGGTTTGCGAATGGACACGGCGTGCGTGCGCTCCGGCGAGAGCGCGGTCTCGCCTCCGCGCGCGACGCGCTGCTCAACGGCGAATCGCCAGGTCAAGAACAGGGAGTTCGCGTTGGCTACTTCTGAGGTTGTCCAGAGCACCGAACTCCTTCGCCTCGTCACGTGCGGCTCCGTGGACGACGGCAAGTCGACGCTGATCGGCCGGCTGCTCTACGACACGAAGCAGATCTTCGTCGACCAGCTCGAGCACATCGAGGATGTCTCGCGCCGCCGCGGCCACGGGTACGTCGACCTCGCGCTCCTCACCGACGGCCTG
>JAICZB010000118.1 GCA_025933895.1 Thermoleophilia bacterium | reverse complement strand
CATGGCGCGGGTTCTCTACAAGCCTCTCGGTCTGATCGTCAGCGTCCTCGGCGGAATCGTCGCGGGCAAGGTCTTCAAGCGCGTGTGGGGTCGTGTCGCGCACGAGGAGAAGGCGCCGAAGGCGACGGACGAGCGCAAGGGCTGGGGCGAGGTCATCACTGCCGCCACCGTGCAGGGCGCGGTCTTCGGCGGCGTCAAGGCCGCGATCGACCGGGCGGGCGCAACCGGCTTCCAGTACCTCACCGGCGCGTGGCCGGGCCGAACGAAAGACTGACTCCGAGCTAACTCGTTTCGGAATGACCACGCGCTGGCCGGCCGCGCTGGTCGGCCAGTCCGCGCTTCACTTCGATGCGACCCTTACCGGGTCTCCGAGCCGAGCGGGAGCGTCAGTGAGCGATAGCCCTCGACCAGGGCGTAGCCGTTGTCGGCGTAGAAGCGAAGAGCAGGGTCGTTGTCGTCCTCCGTCTGCAGGACGAGGCGCAGCGCGCCCGACTCGATTGCAGCCGCTCGGACGGAAGCGAGAAGCGCACGACCGACTCCGAGCCGCCGGTACGTCGGCAGGACGAACAGGTCTCTGATCTGCCAGAAGTGGGCGAGCCGCAGCGAGGCCGGAACGTCCACGGTGAGCGCAAATCCGACGAACCCCCCGCTGTCTTCGGCGACGAACGCACGGAGGCGGCTCGTACCGAGGTTCTCCTCCAGCCAGCCGGCTGATCCGGAGGTATTCGAAGGCTCGCCGTAGTGGACGCGATACAGATCGAAGATCTCGGCGAGTGCCTCGGTTTCCCCGGCGGTCGGGGCGCCGAGACCGCGAACGGAGACCGGGTCGTTGGCTGCCCTGGAACTGGGATCGCTGTTCTGGCCCACGGCTCTCTCGGCGCCAACGGTATCGCCAAGCGTTCGGGGGAGAAGCCGCGATCCGCAACATATGCGCGGCGACAAGGTAAGTGTCAGCACTACTGACTCCCTTCTCGCAGAGGAGCGGATCGCCGGGAAGCCGAACTTCAAGCCGGAGTACGACCCGGTGATTCTCGCACTCCCCTGGCCGGGAGACGCGAGCCGGCGAACCGGGGGCCGCCCAAGACGACGGCGAGCGTCGACTCAGGACGCAGCGACAGAAACGCTGCCCGGTCGAGAACGCAACCGAAGCCGGCGTTCGGGAGCGTTCCCTGCCCGGCGTTACGAGCGGTCTGCCGGCCGAACACATCTAGTCCGGCCGCCGATTGCGGCCACTACACCTCGTATCGTGGAGGAAACATGAAGGCTCTGTCTTTGCAGCTGACCGCCGCGGCGGCCGTCCTCGTGATGGTGTTCGCGCCGAGCGCGTCCGCGAGGTCGAAGGCGCATGTGAAGCTGTCCGTCTTGCCGCTGCCGGCCTCGTCGATCGGCTCGGCCGCTACGTCGCTGCCGCTCCAGCGCGCAGGCTCGGGTGTCCTCGGCGACGGAAGCGGCGATGCGACGACCCCGAACGGCGCGTTCGGCTTCTTCGGTCCGGTGTTCGGGGAAGGTCGGCTGGATCGGCGGCTACGCGCTCGACTACGGCCTCGGGGCAAGCCGGGGGGACGGGCGTCACCGAGGTGCGGACGAGCGTCGACCAGTTCAGGACGAATAACGGTGCGAAGAAGGGTCTTGTCTTCCGGAAGCTCAACGACTCGCTGGCCACTCGGTGGGCCGGCGGGGGGTTGGCCGTCACGGACACCGCCGTAACCGTCCCGCGCGTCGGGAGCCGACGCTTTGCGTTCCTCGTCGGCTACAGCGACTCCAACATCACGCCGCTGTTCGGAGTCGACGAAGAGTTCACCGAGGGTCGTTATGAGGCGGACGTCACCGTCTGGGCGGGCAGTGCGGCGGCAGCGAAGCAGCTCGCGCCGAGGTTGGCGAAGAAGCTGGACGGGCGGATCAAGCGAGGGGTCGCGGGCAAGCTGCACGCGAAGCCGGTCAAGCTCCCGCCGAAGCAGAAGGCTGGGCCACCGCCCGGCGGCCCGGACCTCTCGCGGCTCGCGCTCCAGACGACGGACATCAGCGGAACGTCGACCGCCTTCGTCCACAACTACTGGGTCGGCGGGCCGCTCCCTCCGTTCACCGTGTCGGAGTACCGGGCGCTCTTCATGCCGGCCGGGAAGTTCAACTTCCTGGAGCAGCAGATCCAGTGGTACGCGACGGCGAACCAGGCGAGCTTCGAGGCCGATTTCGACGCCGCTCTCTTCGGCAAGTATGCGATCGATCTGAGCAGCCTCGGCGACGGCGCCCGCGGGGCCGTTGCGAACGGCGGCTCGGGCGACAGCACGGGGTACGCGGAGCTCGTCTTCTCGTCCGGTCCGCTCGAGGAGCTCGTCGTCTTCTCCAGCGACAACCCCATCCAGACAGCGGACGCGCAGAGCATCGCGCAGAAGGTGGCGAGCTACATCGATGCCGCCGGGCTGGGGAGCTAGCCGCTCGCCGCTCCATTCGTAGTCCGAAGTGGTTGCGTAGACTCGGCTCGGATGCCTGATCGGGCGCTGCTCCTTCTCGCGGACATCGCCGGCTACACGGAGTTCATGCGACTCCACCGGCTGAACCTCGCTCACTCCCAGGAGATCACCCAGCGCCTGCTCGAATCGATGCTCGACGCGGTCCCCGCCCTGAAGCTCGTGGAGGTCGAAGGAGACGCCCTCTTCCTCTCGGCGCCGCACGAGTCTCGACAGGGGGAGGACGGCTCGAGCGACTGGCTGCCCTCCGCGCTCGCGATGTACCAGGCGTTTCACGCGAAGCAACAGTGGATGGCCGCGCATAACCTCTGTGTCTGCGACGCCTGCCGGCAGATCGGAAAGCTGAACGTCAAGTTCGTGGCGCACCTCGGCGATGTCGTGTCCCAGCGCATTCGCGACACCGAGAAGCTGGTCGGCGTGGACGTGATCGCCGTCCATCGGATGCTCAAGAACGACGTCCCGGCAGCGGAGTACGTCCTGGTGTCGGAACCGCTCTACCGGAGCCTCGAGCCGCAACTTCGCGACCGCGCACAGCGCGTCGACCAGGAGCTGGAGGGACTCGGCAGCATGCCGCTCTACTTCGTGGAGCTGGGCGACCTGCCGATCGATCTCCCCGCCGCGCCCGAGCCGAGCCTGCAGGCACGAATCCGGGAGACCCTCTCCCTCGGACTGCGAGCGTTCCCCCGCCTCCTCGGTCGCAGCCGGTGAGGGCAGCATGAGGCTTGTGCCCACGTCCGCCGGCATCAAGAACACGAGCATCCGGGACGCGCTCGTCGACCTGCTGCCCAAACCGATCGCCGACTCCAACGCCCTCTGCATCCCCACTGCGTCGTACGGGTCGCCCTACGGCAGCCCCGGCGGAGCGTGGCGTTTCGGCGAGGACTTCGTCGGCTGGAAGCCGCCCGCGGGCGGCGACGACACGTTCCCAGGTTCTTAGAAAGCGCATAACTTCCCGGAATAGCGTCTCGCGCCGAGAAGGGGGGACGGAAGGGGAGGAGTTCATGAAGAGGCTTCTGCTGGTCGTTGCGGCGCTTGGCGCGGCGGCCTCACTCATCGGGGTCAGCTCGGCCCGAGCCTATGGCGGGAAGGCGTCCTTTCAGGTCGGGTTTGCGTTCAACTGCGACAACAAGACCTCGCCGATCTGCACGACTCCACCGCCGCAGGGGTTCGGTCTCGGTGGCGAGTGGGGCTGGTATGCGTTCGCCAGTGACGGCACCTTCGACGCGCAGATCACGTTCTGCAGCCATAGCCAGGGCACGAACGGAGCCGGCCACGCCAGCGAGGACGGCCTCTGGACGGTGATGCCCTCGAGCCAGCCGTTGTTCGGGCAGACGAACGATTTCTGGATCTCACTGGACGGCGGCAACAGCTGGAGCGACACGCTCGTCCCTGCGGACGCCGGTCACTACTCGGCCAAGCTGGCTCCGGGAGTGTCGGCAGAAGCGCAGGTAGCCGGCTGACGCTCGCAGGAGAGGACGCACAGGAAGAAGCGCCGCCTCCGAGCGGCGCTTCTCTTTGGGGCCGCAAGGTGCTGTAGTTTCGGAGACGTCCGTGGCGATCCCTGCTGCACGACCGGAGCGTGGCCCCGAGGGTTACGCGTTCCCCACCGGCGACGAGAATCTTCTCTCCTGGGAGGAAGCTGAGCGCCGTCTGGCCGACGCGCGCTTTTACTGGCTTGCGACGACGAACCCCAATGGGACGCCGCATGTCCGTCCGGTCTGGGGCGTCTGGATCGACGGGTGCTTCTACTTCGACGGCCACCCGCATACGCGCTGGGCTCGCAACCTCGCGCGCGAGCCCAGGGCCAGCGTCCACCTCGAGAGCGCGGCCAACGTCCTCATCGTCGAAGGCGTAGGCGAGGACGTCGAGCGCACCGATGAAGAACTCGGCCGCCGGATCGCTGCGGGCTGGGAGAAGAAGTACGGCAGGCTGGTCCCCGATCCGGCAGCGCGAGGCATCTTTCGACTTACCCCGCAGCGCGCCCGAGGCTGGAGCGAGAACCTCCAGGACGGAACCGTCTGGACACTCGGGCGGTAGAACGTCGGCCTGGGCCGGTGCTCGCGAACGACGCCTGAGCGCCTGGGCCGTGGACCGCGATGATGTTCGGGCGGTGACACCGTCTTTGTACGCGAACGTCCTCTACGGAAGGAGTCCCCATGGATACCGATCCGGTTCGGCGAGCCAACCTCGCAGCGATCGAGTGCGACCGGCGTCCACAGCTACCGGAGGGTTTCCGCCGCACCAGTAGCCGCGTCGGGGCGGCGCTCGGGGCGAACCGCACAGGACTGAGCGTCTACGAACTGCCCTCCGGCCAGGCGATCAGCCCTTACCACTTCGAAGATCCCGACGAGGAGTGGCTCCTCGTCGTCTCAGGTACGCCGACTCTGCGGCATCCGGGCGGAGAAGCGCAACTCGAGCCGTGGGACGTCGTCTTCTTCCCATCCGGCCCCGACGGCGCACATTTCGTGCGCAACGGCAGCGAGTCAACCGCCCGTGTCGCGATGTTCTCGTCAGGTGGAGCGGCTGCCGGTGCCGTCGTCTACCCGGACAGCGACCTGGTCTGGATGCGGACGGACGACGATGCAGTGGACATCATCGTGAAGCGAAGCAGCGCCGAAGAAGACATAGCGCCGTGGATCGCTGCGAGCGACGCCGACAAATGACCGTTGCTGCGCCGGCGACCTCTCGCCTGAGACGCGCGCGGGTTACTGCAGGCGCTCGGCGAGATAGCGGATCGCGATCGGGTAGCGGTACTCGATCCCGCCGTGGCCCGCGTCGAACAGCTCGAAGAAGACGTCCGTGATCCCGAGCGCCTCGAGCTCTCGCCGGAACGCCTCCGCGCCCAGGTCGAGGAACCACTCGTCGCGCGTGCCGGCATCGATGTAGATCGCACGCTGGCTGCGGAGCGCGTCGGCGTGCCGCCGCGCCATCCGGACGGGATCCCACGCGAGCCAGCGCTGCCAGACGTCGTCGCGCAGCATCCCGGTCGCCGTGTCGAAGGGGAGGTCGACCGAGCCGTCCTCGTTCGCCGAGTAGCACGCGGCCATCGCGTACGTGTTCACGAGGCAGAGGTCCGACTTCTTCGTAAGCGCCGGCCTCGAGCGGAAGTTCTGCCAGAAGCTCTCGTACGAGCCTTCGTACTCGTCGCGGAGCGCCCGCGCCGAGTCGCGGAACTCCGGCAGGTAGCACAGCTCGAACAGCGCGTCGCCGGAGTGCGTCGCGAGCCCACCGAAGACGTCAGGCCGCAGCATCGGCACCACCATTGCGCCGTAGCCGCCGCTCGACTTGCCGGTGAGACCGCGATGGCCGGGCTCCGCGAGCGTGCGGTAGCGGGAGTCGACGAACGAGACGACCTCTTCGCAGAGGTACTCGCCGTAGCGGCCCGTCCCCGGCGAGTCGATGAACTGCGAGCCGCCGTACGACGTCCAGCAGTCGACGAAGACGACGATCGCCGGCGGGCACTCCTCCTCCGCGAAGAGCGCGTCGATCCGCTCGGGCACGTTCGGGCGGTAGGCGGTGCGGTTCCGCCACATGTCGATCTGGCCGGTCATCCCCTGGATCAGGTAGATCGAGGGGAAGCGCCGGTCGGGCTCGGCGTCGTACGCGGGCGGGAGGTAGACCCAGAGCGGGCGAACATGCGGGTCGCCGAGCGGGTTGCCGCGCAGGAGGTCGCTCTCGATCTCGAGCTCGTCGAAGCGTCCGACGTAGTCGCGCGACCATGGCCTCACGGGGCGTTCTTCTATCAGGCCACGGCCGCCAGGGGCACGGCTACACTCACGCCGATGGCCGAGTACGGGACGATGCGGGTCAAGAGCGGGCTCGCCGAGATGCTCAAGGGCGGCGTGATCATGGACGTCGTCGACGCCGAGCAGGCGAAGATCGCGGAAGACGCGGGCGCGTGCGCCGTCATGGCGCTCGAGCGCGTCCCGGCCGACATCCGCCGCGACGGCGGTGTCGCCCGCATGTCCGACCCGGAGAAGATCCAGGAGATCCAGGAGGCCGTGACGATCCCCGTCATGGCGAAGTGCCGCATCGGCCACTTCGCCGAGGCGCAGATCCTCCAGGCGCTCGAGATCGACTACATCGACGAGTCCGAGGTGCTGACGCCGGCCGACCTCGAGCACCACGTCGACAAGTGGCAGTTCACCGTCCCCTTCGTCTGCGGTGCGACGAACCTCGGCGAGGCCCTGCGCCGGATCGCGGAGGGCGCGGCGATGATCCGCACGAAGGGCGAGGCGGGCACCGGGGACATCGTCAACGCGGTCACCCACATGCGCGCGGTCTTCGGCCACATCCGCAGGCTCGGCGCGCTGCGCGAGGAGGAGCTCTACGCGGAGGCGAAGGAGCTGCGGGCGCCGTACGAGCTCGTCAAGTGGGTCGC
Source organism: Thermoleophilia bacterium (assembly GCA_025933895.1). Classification (GTDB taxonomy): domain Bacteria; phylum Actinomycetota; class Thermoleophilia; order Gaiellales; family Gaiellaceae; genus Palsa-739. Next base: position 479 of record JAICZB010000118.1, on the reverse strand, counting down.
CGAGAACGGGAAGCTGCCGGTCGTGACGTTCACCGCCGGCGGGATCGCGACGCCGGCCGACGCGTCGCTCTGCATGCAGCTCGGCGCGGACGGCGTCTTCGTCGGCTCGGGCATCTTCAAGTCGGGCGACCCGGAGCGGCGCGCGAAGGCGATCGTCGAGGCGACGACGCACTTCCGTGACGCGGACATCCTCGCCCGCGTGTCCGCCGGCCTCGGCGAGCCGATGGTCGGCATCTCGACACAGACGCTCGATCCGAGTGAGCTGCTCGAGACTCGCGGCTGGTAAGTCCGTCCGCCGCGGGGAATAGCGTCCCCGCGGCAGGCGTGGCAGTCCGCAAACCCATCTGGACCAGCTCGTCCTTCCTGCTCTACACCGGCGGGTTCATCGTGCTGTTCTCGGCGGCCGGCGCGCTCGTCTATCTCGCGACGCAGTACGGGCACGGCGCGCTCGTCGCGTGGACGCTCATTCCGCTCGGCGT